>JAISYX010000078.1 GCA_031269595.1 Oscillospiraceae bacterium | reverse complement strand
AATGTCAACCTTACCGTCTAAATCCTCCCAAATCTCTGGGCCTGTTGTCTCTCTGTGTATTTTGGGGTTAGCGGGGTTTTGGAACTGGCCTGGGATAAATGCGCCAGGGGTTTGCTCTGCAAGCTCTTGGGCCTTTGCAATTGCGCCCTTCATGCCCTTTGCGCCCTCAGTTAAAACAAGCTCTGCACCATAAGCAGCAAGCAGCTTGCGGCGTTCAATACTCATTGTCTCTGGCATGGTAAGAATAACTCTGTAGCCTCTTGCAGCCGCAACGGAAGCAAGGCCTATACCTGTGTTACCGCTGGTGGGCTCAATAATGACAGAGCCAACCTGCAGCTTGCCGCTATCTTCGGCATCCTTAATCATTGCCCAGGCAATTCTGTCCTTAACACTGCCTGCGGGATTGTAGTACTCCAGCTTGCCTATAACATTTGCACCAAGGCCATTCTTGATAGAATACCTTTTAAGGTTTAGCAAGGGGGTTTTTCCTATTAAATCTGTAAGACTGTTCGCAACTCTTGACATTTTTGATTCCTCCTGATAAAATAAAGATTAAATAAGTTAACATATATGGAATATGTGTTATGTTGGTATTATACGCCGGCAAAATGAATTTGTCAACACTTTTGCAGAAATTTTTACATTATTGATATGTTTACTATGTTTAAAGCCTTGGAGGAATAAAGTCGATGAAATCAGAAACAGCTTGTCTTCATGCAGTTAGGGATACCACACACAGCACGGGAGCTGTGGCTACCCCTATTTATCAAACTGCAACCTTTGCTCACCCTGCTTTTGGGCAGAGCACGGGCTACGATTACTCCCGCTCGCAAAATCCCACAAGGGAGCACCTTGAAAAGCTTGTAGCCGCCTTAGAGGGCGGCAGCGACGCAATAGCCTTTTCTACAGGCATGGCGGCCATAGCCACAGTAATGGAGCTGTTTAAAATAGGTGATGAGCTTATTGCAACCGAGGATTTATACGGCGGCTCTATAAGGCTGTTTAACTATATCTCCCAAAAGAACGGCATAGGCGTGCATTATGCAGATACAGCTAATCTTGCCGCAGTTAAGGCCTTAATTACAGATAAAACCAAGGCTATATTCATCGAGAGCCCCACAAATCCTATGATGCTGGTAACAGACATAGCCGCCGTTAAGGAGTTAGTTAAGGGCAGGGATATACTAATTATAGTCGATAACACCTTTTTAACCCCCTACTTCTGCAAGCCAATAGAGCTGGGTGCGGATATAGTTATTCACAGCGGCACAAAATATCTATCAGGACACAATGACACCCTAGCAGGCTTTGCGGTTACAGCAAAGGAAGAGCTGGCCGAGCGCATTCGATTCCTGACCAAAACCACAGGAGCAGTGCTCGCCCCCTTTGATTCCTTCCTTGTAACACGGGGCATAAAGACCCTTGCCATACGTCTGGAGAAGGCGCAGCAAAACGCCATAGGGTTGGCTGAGTGGCTCAAGAAGCACCCAAAGGTTAAAAGTGTTAATTATGTGGGCTTGCCGGAACACCCCTCCTACGAGCTCTCTAAACGGCAGGGGAGCGGCTTTGGCGCAATGATTTCATTCTCTGTAGATACAGCCGAAACAGCCCGCACGCTCCTTGAGAGGATAAACCTGATACTCTATGCCGAGAGCCTTGGGGGAGTTGAAACTCTAATGACCTACCCCGCCACGCAAACTCACGCAGATGTCCCTGAGGCGGAGCGTATTGCAAGGGGTATAGATGATAGACTACTGCGCCTTTCGGCCGGTATAGAGGCACTGGAGGACTTAATTGAAGATTTGGAGGCAGCACTGGCTTAAAATAAAAAACACGAAAGGACGCAGGAGACCCCGCAAATATTTTTATAATGTTTTGTGTGCGGGCTCTCTAGCGCATGGTGCTTTGGCATGATATATAATTTTGACGAGATAATCAACAGAAAAAACACAGGCTCTATCAAATATGATTTTGCCGCTAAAAGGGGCCGCCCTGAGGGATTGCTTCCACTTTGGGTGGCTGATATGGATTTTGCCGCTCCCAAGGGGGTTGTGGAAGAGCTTGAAAAGGCTGTACGCCACGGCATATTCGGCTATGCAGAGCCTATGGAGGCCTACTATCAGGCTTTAACAGCTTGGTTTAGCGGGCGTTATGGGCTGGAATTCACAAAAGAAGACGTGGTGTGCACTCCCGGGGTGGTTTACGCTCTGGCGCAGATAGTCCGTGCACTTACTAATGAGGGCGAGGGCGTTATCATACAAAGCCCTGTTTACTATCCATTTTATAGTGTTGTAGAGGAAAACGGCCGAAAGGTTGTGCGTAATCCGCTAATATTCAAGGATGGCCGCTACACCATGGACTTTGATGGCTTGGAGGCTCTGGCCGCCCAAGAGGAGGTTAAAATGCTGCTGCTGTGCAGCCCTCACAACCCCGTGGGCAGAGTGTGGAAGCGGGACGAGCTTGAACGTTTAAACGAGATTTGCAGGCGCAACAATATAATTGTTGTTGCAGATGAGATACACTGTGACTTTGTATACAGCGGCAATAAACACACCAGCTTTGGCCTTTTAGATGAGAACGCTGTAATATGCACAGCACCCTCTAAAACCTTCAATTTAGCGGGCTTGCAGACGGCGAATGTCATAGTTAAGGACACCGCTCAAAGGCGCAGGCTGCTTGCAGAGATAAGCCGCAGCGGTTACAGTCAGCTTAACACCTTGGGGCTTGTTGCCTGCCGTGCGGCCTATCAGCATGGCGCAGAGTGGCTGGCAGAGTTAATTACTTATCTGGAGCAAAGCCTTGCCTTGGTGCGTGATTTTATCAATGAAAGGCTGCCTAAGGTCAAGCTTATTGAGCCTGAGGGTACATACCTAATCTGGCTGGATTTTACCGCATACGGTCTCACTCAAAAGGAGCTTGACCGCAGGGTAATTCAGGGCGCAGGCCTGTGGCTGGATACCGGCACTATGTTTGGCAGGGAGGGCGAGGGCTTCCAGCGCATAAACCTCACCTGTCCCCACTCGGTTTTAAGGCAGGCATTAGAACAGCTTGCACATGAGTTTAATAAATAGGATATAATAAAAGGAGAACAGAATGAAAACAGTTTCAACACAAAAAGCCCCCGCAGCTATAGGCCCGTATTCGCAGGCAATAACGCACAGCGGGCTAGTATTTACCTCAGGTCAAATACCCCTTTCGCCCATAACAGGCGAGGTTGTGGGGCTTACAATTGAGGAACAGACAGAGCAGCTAATCGCCAATCTCAAGGAGGTTTTGCTTGCCGCCGGCAGCTCTATTGAAAGGGTAATTAAAACCACCTGTTTTATTACAGACATTTCAAATTTTGCCGCATTTAACGCCGTTTATGCCAAGCACTTTACATCTAAGCCCGCCCGCTCCTGTGTGGAGGTCTCTGCACTTCCCAAGGGCGTTTTGGCTGAGATAGAGGCTGTGGCTGAGCTGGCAGAATAGGGGGAACAAACATGCGTATTTCAGCAAAGGGGCGTTACGCCCTCTCGGCACTTATAGAGGTAGCCAGACAGACCTATTCAGGCGACCCTGTCTCGGTTAACAGCATCTCAGAAAAGCTGGGAATTTCAAAGATATTCTTAGAGCAGACAGTGGCTCAGCTTAAAAAAAGCGACATACTTAACTCCACCAAGGGCAAGGGGGGAGGCTATCGCCTAACCCGTGAGGCCAGCAAGATAACCATACGTGATGCCCTGTTTGCAGTGGAGACAACCCTGTTTGAAAAAACAGAGCTTACAGGCATGGAGCGTGCACCTGCAAACGCCGCCGCTATGGAGCAGCTGATATTTAACCGCCTTGACAAGGCCGTTGACGATTGCCTGTTGCGCATAACAGTGCAGGATTTGCTTGATTTTTCAATACAGCAAACCACAGACCAAGCCTTTATGCTTAATATGTAAAGCAAAATTTGCGAATTTTGCAGTGAAGAGTGAAGAGTGAAAAGTGAAAAGTTGCGGTGGATTTGCTGCGCAAATTTTGATTAAAGAAATGCTTTGCTAATTCCCCTCCCTATGGAGGGGTGTCAGGCATTCACTTGTGTTGAGTATTACGCAAATCTGCAAAATGCCTGACAGGGTGGTATCTGAGGCTTGGATGCTCGCACTGCTTTGGTGCTATTGAAAGCCGATACCACGTAAAACCACCCTGGCACTTTCGTGCCACCCCTCCACAGGAGGGGAATTCTTCACTCTGATTAATCAGGTGCCCCTACGAACAATTTAAATAAAATTTGCGCAGCAAATTCACCATTAATTACGAATTACGCATTAACCCCCCCCATATGTAAACTTCTTGTTAACATATCAACCCATCCGCAAAGCCCATGCCTTAGCCGTTTGCAGCCCGTAAAAAACCGCTTGAAATCACACAGAATTTGACTTTTTCCTAGTAATATGCTATAATAAAGGCGAGAAACCAGAGGCTAGGAATTGCCCAATCGCAGCTCCCGCTATAAATTAAGCTTAAACTACTTTTTAATCAAAATTTGCGCAGCAAATCCACCACAACTTTCAACTTTCAATTCTCAACTAAAAAAAGGAGGCCATGAACATGAGTTATGTTATAACAATAGCAAGGGAATATGCCTCAGGCGGCAGGCTTATTGCAAAGGATCTGGCCAAAAGGCTGGGTGTGCCTCTGCTGGATAGAAGCATAGTTGAAGAAACCGCCCGACAGAGCGGCTTTACTCAGGATTTTATAGAACAGGCCGCCGAAACCCGAACCAGCAGCCTTATTTACAACCTTTATCTCTCGGCAGGTGAGCTGCCCCTCTCAGATAAGGTGTTTTTGCTGCAATCGCAAATTATCAAGGATACCGCCAAGCGTGAAAGCTGCATTGTTGTTGGCCGCTGTGCCGATTATGTGCTGCGTGAAGCCCCTAACCTGCTCAAAGTGTTTATCCATGCGCCCTTAAATGAGCGCATACGCAGGGCGCAGGAGCAATATAATGTAGAGGAACGCCACATAGAAAGATTCATAGCCTCACGGGATAAAGAGCGAGCCTCTTACTATAACTACTACTCCGACAGCAAGTGGGGTCAGGCTAAAAATTATCATATTTCAATAGACAGCAGTATAGGAATAGGCCTTGCTGCAGATATTATAGAAAAGGCTGTTGGCGGTTTTTTGCTGTAAATCCTATTAAATTGCACAAAATAAAATCAAAAAAGCCAAATATCTTTTACTTTTTTAGTTCTTGAAAATTTCAAAATTAAGAGTATAATAAGTGGTGGCAAACAAATCCTCAAGTTTCCTTTGCTTGAGGATTTTATATCGGTTAATTAACAAGGAAAAAAGCAGGAAAGGGCGTAAAAACCCTTGGCCTTTAGAACAACAGGAAAGGTAGAGCGCAGGCACAATGGTCGTTGGTGTGCGGGCTCTCTAACACATGGTGTTTATATGCAGGAAATGATAGAGCGCATAGTCGAGATGGACAAAAAAGCCCGTGATATGGACGAAGAAGCCGAAAGGCTAAAAGAGCGTGCCGTTGAAAAAATAGAAAAGAAAAAGCAAGCAATCCGCACAGATTATCTGCAAAGAGCAAGGCGGAAGCTACAGGATATGCGTGAAGAGGAAGCGCAGAGCAATCAGGTGCTGGTTGAGCAGTCTCTGCGTGATTATCAGGCCTTAAGCAACAGCATGAATGATATTTATAATAAAAACAAGAATGCTTGGGTTAATGAGATTTTTGCTCGAGTAACAGGCAGGTGATTTAAGTGCCTATAACAGCCGCAAATGCCGTTTTGGCTAAATCCAGAGCCATGTACGGCAAGCGTCTTACACCTCAAAATATAAAGGATTTAGTTAACTGCCACAACGTTTCAGAGGTTGCGGCCTATCTTAAGTCTAAAACTCGCTATGCCAAGGCTTTGCTTAACATAGAAGAGGGTACTGTGCACAGAGGCCAGCTTGAAAACGCCCTGCGTGTCAAGCTTTTTGAGGATTTTGCCTCCCTTTGCCGCTATGAGATGAGTAGGGGGGACGCCTTTTCAGAATATGCCATTATCAAGGGCGAAATAGAGCAGATACTGCACTTTTTGCGTCTTATGATGAGCGGCAAGCCGGAGGAATACATCTTCTTTTTACCTGTGTTCTTTGCAGGCCGTACCTCTGTAGATTTATATGCACTATCTAAGGTGCGCACTCCAAAGCAGTTCTTTTCTTCTATGTCAGGCTCGCGCTTCGGCAAGGCTCTTGCCCCCTATGCCAAGGATGATAAGGTGGAATTTACTGCAATTGAGCAGGTGCTCTACCACTATTTATATAAATATCTGTGGCGGCTTATTGAACATAAGGCTACAGGCAGAGAAAAGAAGGAGCTTAAGGAGCTTATAGGCATGAGGATAGATTTGCTCAATTTTGCGCATATCTACCGCCTAAAAAGGTACTTTAACATGAGCCCTGACGAGATAAAGCCCTTTGTGTTTAACACCTCCCAATACCTTATAAGTGCAAAGATTTTAAATAGCATGATAGATGCCAAAACCAGTGATGATGTTATGGAAATCCTCTTGGGCAAAACCTTTTATAAAAAATATCTGGATATACTTGACTATACCTATGTGGATAGCTTTGTAAACCGTGCGGCTTACCGTATATCAAAAAAATGTATTCGTTTTTCAACATTCCCCTCTGTTGTTATGCTGTCTTACATCTTTCTTTTAGAGACAGAGACAGAGGACGTGATTAAAATAATAGAGGGCGTGCGCTATAAGCTGCCGCCTGAGGAGATACTCAGCTTAATCAGCAGCGGAGGCATGACCTCTGTGCGCAGGGAAGGGGGGAGTTGATTGGCTGTTGAAAAAATGAAGCTTATCAGCATTATAGGCCAGCTCGAGAGCTTAAGCTCTGTAATTGAGCAGTGCTGCGAGGCCGGCGAGGTTCAGCTGGATCCCGCAATGTCCTTTTTTACGGGCATCAATTCCTTTACCACTCTAACAGAGGAAAACCCCTATGCGCCACAGCTTAAGCAGCTCTCAGAATCTGTTAACTCCGCAAGCCTAAGCTTTAAAAGCGGCAAGAGTGACGCACCCCTGCTAACGCTGGAGGAGATTAAGGCATATATAAGCGATTTATGCTCAAGGCTTAGGAGCTTGCAAGGCGAAAGGCAGAGCGTAGCCTCAGAAATTGAGCGAATCAAGCGTTCGGCAGACCAATTTACACACTTTTTAGGCCTTGATTTACAGCTGGACGAGATATTCAAGTGCCAGTATATCAAGGTGCGCTTTGGCCGCCTGCCCCGTGAGAGCTATAACAAGATGAAGGAGTACACCAATAACCCCTACATCATTTACTTCCCAGGCAAAGAGGATAACCGCTACATCTGGGGCGTTTACTTTTCGCCCATAGAGGCGGTTAAGGAGACAGACCGTATTTTTTCCAGCCTTTACTTTGAACGTCTGCGCATACCCGACGCTGTGGGCACTCCCGACGAGGCCATAGAGGGGCTTGAGCGGGATATGCAGGAGAAAAAGGAGAGGCTTAAGGCCTTAAACAAGGAGGCGGAGGAGCTCTGGATTCTTGAAGGGCCTAAGTGCTCCAAAATTTATCATTATCTGCTGGAGCATGCTCACGCCTTTGATTTGCGCAAGTATGCAGCTAAATACAACGATTCCTTTATATTAACAGGCTGGATAACAGCAGGGGGAGAGCAGGGCTTTAAAACTGCTCTGGACGACATGAACGGGGTGGATTTTGAAATAGAGGACGCTGAAAAAGAGCCTCTGCACGCCCCCCCCGTTAAGCTTAAGAATAAGCGGGTTTTTCGCCCCTTTGAATTTTTTGTGGATATGTACGGCCTGCCCGGGTACAGGGAGGTTGACCCAACGGCCTTTATTGCAATAAGCTACTTTTTAGTGTTTGGCATAATGTTTGCCGATGTTGGTCAGGGCATAGTGCTCTCGCTTATCAGCTGGTTTGGGCTTTGGAAGTACAAAAAGCTCCCTCTTGGTAAAATAATTGCCCTTTGCGGCATATCATCTACAATTTTCGGCTTTTTATTTGGCTCGTTCTTCGGCTTTGAACACACTCTTAACCCTGCTTGGGGCAGTATAGGCCGCTTGTTTGGCATAAGCTTTGAGCACGGAAAGCCCATAGAGGTGCTGGATTCCATCTTCCTTATTTTGAGCGGTGCGCTTGTGCTGGGCGTGGGCTTGATATTAACCGCAATGCTTATAAACGTGTACTCCTCCATCAAGCGGCGAGATTTTGGCTCTGCCTTCTTCGGGCCGAACGGCTTGGCGGGAATATGCTTTTACGCCTCCCTTATAATAGGCGGCGCAATGCAGTTTCTCACGGGCACTAAGGTGCTAACACCTGTTTATGTGGGCTGTCTTATAATACTGCCTATACTGGTGATGTTTATGTACGAGCCGCTCTCTCATTTGGTTGAGGGCAAAAAGCAGTGGATGCCAGAAAAGTGGGGCGAATACTGCATTCAGGCCTTCTTTGAGCTTTTTGAATACATGCTCTCTTATGTTTCAAACACCCTTTCATTTATGCGTATAAGTGCCTTTGTGTTTGTACATGCGGGCATGATGATGGCGGTAATGCTAATAGCAGGGGTTCAGGAGGGGGGAGCACTCTCCTTTGGCTCGGTTATAGCATTGATAATAGGCAACATTATAGTAATAGGCATGGAGGGCTTGCTGGTAGGCATACAATCCCTCAGGCTTGAATATTATGAGCTGTTCAGCCGTTTTTACATCGGCGACGGCAAGGCCTTTAAGCCTGTAGATTTAAGCAGGAGCACAGTCCCCTTGGATTAATTTACAATGCAAATGGAGTGAGAAGCTTAAAAAAGAACTCAGGAAGGACGCAGGAAGCCCCGCAAAATATTTTTTATAATGTTTTGTGTGTGAGCTCCCTGACACGTGGTGTCAACGATGAAAACGAACGCAAAAAGATTTGATTTAAAGCTATTTTCCCACAGGCTTTTAAAATGGATAGCTCTGTGCCTCGGCCTTATAATTGTTTTTTATGCACTAATGGTTTTGGCTTATTGCATACCTGAAAGCCTGATTACAGAGCACAGAACAGCAGCAGAGGCGCAGCTGCTGGGTGAATCTAAGGGCATAGACTTTAACTACCCGCCCCCAAGTGCTGTTGGCAAAACAGGCGTTACTCTGGATAGCTACACAGACAGGCTGATAATGAAGTACTCAGGCAATCCTTTGCATCAAAACCCCTTTGTGGCAGCAGTGGAGGATAGCTACGCCAGATATTGGCACGGGTATGTAATCCTTACCCGACCTGCGCTGGCCCTAGTAGTACTTGTCAGCTAAAACTTGACAACGGGATACAAATGTTTTAATTTATTACGTGCATCGCTTGTTGTGAAATGCCAATCAACCCCTTTTTGAGAAGTGTTTCTGGCGGAATACCAA
>JAISYX010000140.1 GCA_031269595.1 Oscillospiraceae bacterium | reverse complement strand
TCCTGGAAGGTGAGGCGTGCACTAAGGGGATTAGCACCCGCTGCCGCCAGCTTGGAGAGGGATTCTACAACAGCATAGGCCGAGCCGTGGAAGGGGCTCCAGCGGCTGTGCGCAGGAATATAGCCGTAGGAAAAGGCGGTTGCATCGTCTGTCTCGCCCTTTTCTAAGGGGATTTTGGCAACCATTGCCTCCTCAGGGGTGCTTTGGGTTTTTCCGGCAAAGGGCATAAGCACAGTTCCTGCGCCTATAGAGGCATCAAAATTTTCAACCAAGCCCTTTTGCGAGCACACTCCAAGGCGGCTTAAATTGCTTTTAAAGGCCTCTGCAAGGGGCAGCTCCGCCAGCTCGGCGGGCACTTGAGTGCGGTAGTTATCCTTGGCCTTAAGCTTGCTTATTTTAGCCTTGGCATATTGAGAAACACCGTTGGTGTTAAGGAACTCACGGGAGATGTCAACTATTAAATCACCACGCCAGTGCATACGCAGTCTGGGCTCTTCCGTAACCTTAGCCACTGGATAAGCCTCAAGATTTTCTTTATTGGCGGCGGTTATAAACTCAAGCACATTCTCTTTTTCAAGCACAACGGCCATGCGCTCCTGAGATTCTGATATGGCAAGCTCTGTGCCGTCTAAGCCCTCGTATTTCTTGCGCACGTCGTCCAGCTTGATTGTAAGACCCTCGGCCAGCTCGCCTATGGCAACGCAGACACCGCCTGCGCCAAAATCGTTGCAGCGTTTGATTAGCCTTGCTATGTCACCATTGCGGAAAAGCCGCTGTATCTTGCGCTCTGTGGGCGGGTTGCCCTTTTGAACCTCTGCACCGCAGGCGGTAAGGGAATCGTCGTTGTGCGCCTTGGAGGAGCCTGTTGCTCCGCCGCAGCCGTCACGGCCTGTGCGGCCGCCCAGCAGCACTATAACATCACCGGCAGCCGGTTCGCCCCGCAAAACATTGCTCTTTGGAGAAGCACCTATAACAGCACCTATCTCCATGCGCTTGGCTGTGTAGCCATTATCGTAAAGCTCGGCCACTTGACCTGTTGCAAGGCCTATCTGGTTGCCGTAGGAGGAGTAGCCCGCTGCGGCTGTTTTGGTTATCTTGCGCTGAGGCAGCTTGCCTGATAAAGTCTCGCCCACGGGGACTGTCGGGTCGCCTGCGCCTGTAACTCTCATTGCCTGATACACATAGGCACGGCCGGAGAGTGGGTCACGTATAGCTCCGCCAAGGCAGGTTGCAGCCCCGCCGAAGGGCTCTATCTCTGTGGGGTGGTTGTGTGTCTCGTTTTTAAACTGAACCAGCCAGCTCTCAAGTCTGCCGTCTATGGTAACGGGAACTTCAATTGAACAGGCGTTGATTTCATCGGACAAATCTAAATCCGGCAACAGCCCCTTAAGACGTATAGCCTTTGCACCCAGTGTGGCCATATCCATAAGTGAAACGGGCTTTTTTGAAGAGCCGTGCACCACTCTGCGCAGCTTTAAATAACGCTTTTTGGCTCTTCTTATGGGCTTGAAGGAATCACCGTGCTTTATTTTAATCTTTTTAAGCTGAGTTAAAAAGGTGGTGTGGCGGCAGTGGTCAGACCAGTAGGTGTCTATAACTCTAAGCTCTGTAACCGTTGGGTCACGCAGCTCTGTATCTCTAAAGTACTTGCGGCAAAAGCGCAAATCCTTAAAGCTCATGGCAAAGCCCATGGAGTTATAATACTCACGGAGCTCCTCCTTGCTCCAAGTGATAAAGCCCTCAACACGGGCCACATTTGCAGGGGAAGTATAGTGCTGCTCCAGAGTTTCTGGTTTTAACAGGGAGGCCTCACGTGCCTCAACGGGGTTGATTATGTAAGCCTTAATGTGGTTAAAGGAATCCTCGCTTATCTCACCGCTTAATATATAAACTCTGGCACTTAAAACAGCGGGACGCTCCCCCTGAGTTAGAAGAGCCGCACACTGAGCGGCGGAATCCGCCCGCTGGTCATATTGCCCGGGGAGGTACTCCACGGCGAATATTTTAGAGGCGAAGGGGATATGTATATTTTCGTTATATACTATGTCAACATTAGGCTCGGAGAAGATGGTCACCTTAGCCTTTTCAAAATCTGCATCTGAGAGGCCGGAGACGTCGTAGCGGTTTAAAAGACGCAGGGCTTCTAACCCTGAGATACCTAAATTTTCTTTTAAATCAACAAGAATTGATTGAGCTTCAATATCAAAGCCCTGCTTTTTTTCCACAAACAAGCGGATAACCTTTGCCATAAATAAAACTCCTTTCGAAAAGGCGAAAAGCCTAATCTTCACTTATTTTATCATTTTAACACATTTAATCAAAAATGAAAAGCGATTTTTGATATTTTACAGCTTTGTAACTTTATAGATGCTGGAGGTTGGCTGGTTTTACTTGGCGTTCTCTGCTTCTCAAGAAGTTTCAAAGAAGTTCTAAAAAATGGTTGACATTTTGCTGGGACTGGGGTATAATAAAGGCACAAGGAAACCGAATTTATAAAGCGGTTGTCCGAACGTTGAGATTGTTTTAAAACCCCCGTCTGTTCTGAATCAACAGGCGGGGTCACACTTTAATCATCTATGAACAGAACAATTAAAGCTAATAATATAACGAGAAGTTTAATCTTCTTCATCATATCACCCCCTTTACGGGAAGTGACAACCGCCATTAATGCTATAAATCGATTTCCTTGAAATCTATATTATAGCACGTTTGTTGAAATTTGTCAATGCTTAGGATTGCCCATTAATCGCCCTGCCGCAACAAAGCGGCGGGGCTTTTTTAAAGGCTGCGGCTTGCAAGCTCTAGCCTCCATCTGGTAAACTTGCACTAAATTTAAATCCCGCATTTGCACATTTTCACAAATTGTATGGCAGATATTGCAATCTGCGCACAAAGGTTATAAAATTAAGATGTATATTTAAATTTGCAAAGCAAATTTCCTTAATTTTCAACTTTCAATTCTCAATTTTCAACTCAAGAAACCGGAGGTTTTTACCATGAAAAAACAACTCAAACGCTGCCTCGCCATTGCTATAGCTGTTGCTCTGCTGCTCTCTATGCAGCTTGCGCCCAGCGGATTACAGGCTTCGGCCAAGCAGAACCCCACAGGGGTAAAGCGCAACATTATGGTTGGTTATTACCATGTATTTAAAAACGGTGCAGCTCCCGGGCTGCGTCTTAAGGACGTTAAGGAGTGTTGGGATGTGCTTGAGCTCTCGTTTGGCGAGCCCTCAGACGGTGCGGGCAACGTGGTGTTCAATCCTATGGCAGACGGAGTTTACGCCAACCAGCAGCAGCTGATAGACGATATAGCCATAGTCCACGCCAGAGGTCAGAAGGTCTGCCTCTCAATAGGCGGACAAAACGGCAAGGTGACGCTCTCTAGCATGGCACAGGCAAACACCTTTGTCACCACGGTTAGGAACATCATTAACACCTATAATCTGGACGGCCTTGATGTGGATTTTGAAGGCCACTCTATCTATTTAGAGGGCAGCGACCAGAGCCTTAAAAACCCCACCTCTCCCACGGTTGTTAATCTGATTTACGCACTAAAGCAGATTTGCGCCAGCTATGGGGACGGCTTCATTCTAACCATGGCTCCCGAAACCCTGCTATGCCACAACGGAGTGGCATTTTACGGAGGCGCAGGGGATTCACGCAACGGAGTTTATCTCCCTGTTATAGATGCAATGCGCAGCGAGCTCTCTTGGCTGCAAGCGCAGCTTTACAACACGGCAAACGCCTATACTCCGTGGGATAACGGTGCTATCTCCGGCCCGGGCGTCACCTTTGATGTCAAGCTCCTTGATATGATGCTGGAGGGCTTTTACATCGGGCAGGTTTACACGCCCTCTAATATAGGCGACCCAGATAAATACTTTGCGCCTCTCTCCCCCGACCAGCTTGTGCTGGGAGTTCCCTCCGGTACAAATGCGGCCGGAGCGGGGATACTCCCGCCCTCAGATTATATACAGATATTAAATCTTATGATGAAGGGCGGCACAACAGGCGGCTACACAGTCAAGCACCCCTCTAAGAATTTCAGAGGAATCATGACCTGGAGCGTCAACTGGGATGTGTTCAATAACTTCAACTTCACCACGCCTATAGCTCCCTTTATAGAAGAGGCGAATCAGGCGTTCAGCTTGAGCCTGAGTGTCTCAAATCCCGCCACGGATGTGGATACAGGCACGTCGATTATCTATTCGGCCACTGCAAATGGAAGCAATCTGGGGGCAGTTAACTACAAGTTTGAGGTGCTCAGCGGCACAGATGTTGTGCACACCCAAAACGGGAGCGGCTCTGTGCTTAACTACACCTATAATTCTCCGGGCACGTACAAGGTAAGAGTTACAGCCAGCAACGCTCAGGGCACAGAGGTTAAGGAATCCCCCGCCGTTACCGTTAACGCCAAGCCTATCTATGTGCAAGACCTAAGCCTACAGGATGGAAACAGGCAGGTAGGCACTCCCCTTGTGTGGAACTGCACAGGCCAAGGCACAGGGGCACTACAATATAAGTTTACGGTGTACAACGGCAGCACAGCTGTGTACACAGGCTCTTACGGCTCGGCCGCAAGTGTGAGCTACACTCCAACAGTGGCAGGGGATTACCGTGCTGTTGCGGAGATTAAGGATGCACTAGGCCTGACAGCCACAGGCAGCAGCAAATCCGTGTGGGTTAAAGCACCCCTTAGCATTACCTCAATAAGCAAGGTTGCAAGCACACACACTGTTTCCATTACAGGCGGGTCAGGGGACATAAGCTACAGCTATTATGTTTTAAAGAATGGCAAGGTGCTAAGCTCACAGGCTTATACCTCATCCAACTCGTTTACCTATGTGCTGCCAAGTGAAGGTGTGTATCAGCTGCGCTTCTACGTGCAGGACGATGAGACAAGGCTTGTTCAAACAAAGGAAATTACGGTAATTAGTCTTTAGATGTTAGATGTTAGGTTTTAGATTTTAGATGTTGCAATTGAGCTGGCTCCCCTACTAGAGGCTAGAAATTTCCCAGTCGTATCTCCCAAGCTTAAGTTACTTTTTAATCAAAATTTGCGCAGCAAATTCACCGCAATTTTCAACGTTCAACTTTCAATTTTCAACTTAAAATTACAAATATGTAAATTTCTTATTAACATATCACCTCGCCCGCAAAGCCCATGCCTAAGCCGTTTTTAACCCGAAAAAACCCACCTTAAATCACGCAAAATTTGACTTTTTTCTGAAAACGTGTTATAATAACCTCACGGCATTAGCGGCAGCAAGACTGCCGATGCCTGAGAGAATATTGTAACTTTTAAAGGTAGCACTTCGTGCTTCATATGTTATAATAATTTCCTGAATCAGGTATCGTTAAAAACTGTACGGGACGGGCTTGCCCGTCCCGTTTTATCCTCACACGCACCATAGGGTCAGGCAAGCCGTGACCCCTACAATCCCTTGAATCAAAATTTGCGAAGCAAATCACCTTTAATTACGAATTACGCATTACGAATTATACATTAAAAAAATCACAAGCTTGTGCTTTTTTGGACATCGTAAGCTCTAAATTGTACATTGTTGTTGTTTTTAACAAACTTTTAACATTTTTTTCTCTTTCAGTTTAAGTCCGCTGTTATTATATTACAAAAACATACCCATGTTGTATGTTAATACTTGTGCAACAGCCACAAATCATTAGCGAAAGATGGAGATTTTAACAAAATTTTGCTATAGAATGTAAAAAAATTATTTATAAGGGCTTGAAATTTACCACTTTTCTATGGTATAATAGTAAAAACAAATAAAATTTTATGATTTTGTTTGTGTAACTTACCAACAGGCTACGCTGGCTTTGTACAGCAGAAAAGAGGAGATTACAATGCCTATAGTTGTAAACGTAGATGTTATGATGGCCAAACGAAAAATTGGTGCTTCTGAGCTCTCAGATAAGATAGGCTTAACCCTTTCCAACCTTTCCGTCTTAAAAAACAACAAAGCAAAAGCAGTGAGATTCTCTACTCTGGAGGCTCTTTGCCGTGCTTTGGAGTGTCAGCCGGGGGACCTTTTGGCATTTGAAGAAGAGGAATAAAAATTTAATGAAGAGAGTTTTTTTAATAATCCTTGCCATATTGTGCACAGCTGCGCTAAGCTCCTGCAAAGGGGCAGAAAAGGGCAGTACGTCGTCCAATGCGGGCACAGACGAAGCTCAGGCGGTTTTGGCAGGCTTTGCCGAGGCTATGAAAAAATCCGATTACGCCGCCGCTTCCGAGTACACCACCTCGCCTGAGAACTTTACAATTTGCATGAACAATTTTGCCGGCAATGCAGAGCTTGTCTCTGCAATACTTGGCAACAGCAAGCTGGAGAGCGTGGAGGCTAACCCAGAGGGCAAGGGAGACACAGCGTTTAATGTAACTGTATCCGCCGCAGACGCCGCCGCAATAATTCAGGCAACTGTGGATGAATACACAGCCATAAGCTCAGATATAGAGCTATACCGTGCCTTTATCAAGGCACACCCTGAGGCAGATGCAAATCCCGCCAAGGCCAACGAGATTTTGGCAAACGAGATGCAGCAGCAGTGTATAGTGCGCTGTGCAAACCCCGAGGCTGCTAGAGTTACCAAAACAGTGCCTGTCCGTTTAAAATCAGAGGGCGGCAAGCTTAAGATAATCTCTGACACTGAAAACGGAGAGTTTGTCAAGGCTCTGTCAGGCGGATATTTTTCAGTTTTTACTATGTAAAAACCCCTTTTTCATGATAACAGCTCCAAGCAAAAGCCAAAAGGCGGAACCGCACAAGGTTACTGCCTTTTGGACGTGAAGGGGCAAGCTTTTCAATGCATAATTAATGGCAATAAAAGTCACATCCCGCACAGTCTGCGATAAATTTCTAACATCTAACACCTAATATCTAATTATCTAACTTAGGAGCTACAATGCAAGAACGCCTTGATAAATTCCTCTCTACACAGTTAAATTTAAGCCGCAAGCAGGCCAGAGCACTCATTTGGGCAGGCAAGGCTCAGGTTAACGGAGAGCTTGAACGTCACATAGATTTTAAAACAGACCCGCAGCAGGATGAAATTCTGGTGCAGGGCAATCCCGTTACCTACAGGCAACATCTCTATTTAATGATGAATAAGCCTGAGGGGGTTATCTCCGCATCAAGCGACCCTAAAGCCAAAACTGTAATCGACCTCTTGCCTGAGGAGCTCAGGCGCAAGGGCTTGTTCCCCGCAGGGCGGCTTGATAAGGATACCGAGGGGCTGCTAATCATAACAGATGACGGGCAGTTTGCACACAGCTTTATAGCTCCTAAAAAGGATGTGTTTAAAATATATGAGGCTCTGCTGGATTCCCCAATCACAGCAGGTGATATATCTGCCCTTGAGGCAGGCATAACCATAGACGGCGGCGAGCTATGCAAGCCCGCAAGGCTGGAGAATCACCCCCAAAGGGGCGAAAATTGGGTGCTTATAAGCATAAGCGAGGGCAAGTACCATCAGGTTAAGCGCATGGCGGAGGCTATAGGCAAAAGCGTTTTAAAGCTAAAGCGCATAAGTATAGGCAAGCTAAGCTTAGACCCAGAGTTAAAAGTAGGAGAGGTTAGAGAATTAACCCCGGAAGAAAAACACCATGTTGTTTAGAGGCAGTGGTTGCCGCCCGAATCAAGATTTGGGGCAACTGTGCATGGGTGCTGTTAGCCAAATCAAGGATTTGGCTAACAGCACCGAAAGCCCGCACGCCAAATAGTATAAAAAATATCTATTGCGCCTGCGTCTCTATCTTTATGGAGCGTTTTCAAACGACACATACCCCAAAAAATCACTTTATACATGTTTTTAGATGTTTTGAGGCAAAATTGACAAGTTGAACAAACATTTTCAAATTTTTGGCCCATATATTGCCGACCGTTTGAATAATTAGTTAAAAATACATAATTCATTAGTGAAAAGTTTGGGTATCTTACAGGGTATTAATTTTAGAAACTTTCTGTTATACTATATGTAAAAGCTTGGTGCATTAAATTTGCACTAAAAATAGTAGGAGGTTATGACATGGCAAGTGTAACATTAAAAAACGTTTACAAGATTTATCCCGGCAATGTCACGGCGGTAAAGGATTTCAATCTGGAGATTGAGGACAAGGATTTTATTATCTTTGTTGGTCCTTCCGGCTGCGGTAAGTCCACAACTCTGCGCATGGTTGCAGGCTTGGAGGAAATCAGCGAGGGTGAAATTTACATCGGTGAAGATTTAGTCAACGATGTACCCCCCAAGGATAGAGATATATCCATGGTTTTCCAGAGCTACGCTCTTTATCCGCACATGACAGTATTTGACAACATGGCTTTTGGTTTAAAGCTCCGCAAGTATGACAAGCAGGAGATTAAACGCCGTGTTGAGGAAGCAGCAGACATTCTTGACATCAGGCATCTTCTT
>JAISYX010000145.1 GCA_031269595.1 Oscillospiraceae bacterium | reverse complement strand
CCTAACGGCATTAACGGCATTAACGGCATTAACGGCATTAACGGCATTAACGGCATTAACGGCATTAACGGCATTAACGGCATTAACGGCATTAACGGCATTAACGGCATTAACGGCAATAAATTGCCGATGCCTGAGAGAACATTGTTACATTTAAAGGTTAGCACTGCGTGCTTTTGTGTAATAATATAACTCTAAATTGATAGGGGCACGGCATGCCGTGCCCCATTTTATCCTCACACTCACCACGGGTCAGGCAAGCCATGCCCCCTACGAATCGTGTGCGTTTTTTGCTTTAACAAGCTTAAAAAAACACTAAAGTGAAAAATTTTAAATATTTTCAAATAAGGTCTTTCATTTATGAAAATTTTATACTATAATAAAGTATCTGTATTTTACATTCTCGAAAGGAGGAGAAGCCAATGAACAAATCAGCAAAGGTAAGGGTAAACATCAGGGGCGTGGATTACACCATTGTCTCTGATGACAATGAGGAATATATCCTTTCCATAGGCAATGAGATAGATAAAAAACTCACACAGATGATAGAGAGCAACAGCAAAATTTCTACCACCACAGCGGCAGTGCTCTGCGCACTTAGCTATTGCGACGAGAGCCGCAAGTCCGGTGAGAATGCCGACAATCTGCGTTCGCAGGTTAAGGATTATTTAGAGGACAGCTCCCGCTCCCGTGTGGAGGCGGAGGATGCCCGCCGTGAAATTGACAGGCTTAAAAGGGAGCTGCAAACTCTAAGGGCAAGGCTTGCCGAGCTTGACGAGAGATGATAAAGCCCGAAATCCTTGCGCCCGCCGGCAGCTATGAAGCTCTGGAGGCCGCTGTGCGCTGCGGTGCAGACGCAGTATATTTAGGCTTAAGTGAATTTAACGCCCGCAAAAACGCCAAAAACTTCACTAAACAGGAGCTTGAGGCGGCTGTAAGCTATTGCCGTGTGCGGGGTGTTAAGGTCTATCTTGCGCTTAACACTCTACTCAAGGAGGCGGAACTGGCCTTGGCGCAGGAGCTTTTTCGCTTTGCCTGCTCTGTGCCTGTAGATGCCGTTATAGTGCAGGATTTAGGTGCGGCTTCTATCTTCCGAAAAATCTCGCCCACTATGCCCCTTCACGCCTCAACTCAAGCGGTTATACACACCCCTCAGGGGGTTAAAATGGCCGCCGAGCTGGGCTTTTCACGTGCCGTGCTGGCAAGGGAGCTAAGCGAGGCGGAGCTTGCCGAAATAGCCTTAACTTCCCCCATAGAGATTGAATACTTCATACACGGTGCGCTTTGCATGTCCGTTTCAGGCCAATGCTATTTAAGCGCAATGCTGGGGGGACGCTCTGGCAACAGAGGAGACTGTGCTCAGCCCTGCCGCTTGCCCTTTAAGTCAGAGTGCAATGGCAGCAATTCCCTAAGCTTGAAGGACTCCTCACTTATTGATAAAATACCAACGATAGCAAAGCTGGGTATAAACTCCATTAAAATTGAGGGCAGAATGAAGCGGCCGGAGTATGTGGCCGCCGCCGTTACTGCCTGCCGTCTTGCAAGGGACGAGGGCAGCGTACCCCTTGATTTAAGCCAAAAGCTAGAGGCGGTTTTCTCCCGCTCAGGCTTTACTCAGAGCTATTTTAAAGGGATAGGCAAAAGCTCAGGGGAGATGCTCGGCACACGCCGCAAGGAGGATGTCACCGCCTCAAATGAGGCTCTTTTGCGCAGTCTGCGTGCCCTGTATAAGGCTGAACGCAGCAGCATACCCCTCCGAATGGAGGCACAGCTCAGCGCAAACAACCCCTCTTCCCTGCTTGCTGAGGATAGCTCAGGCAACAGGGTGCATGTTGTGGGAGAAGCTCCCAAAGCGGCAATAAATCTACCTCTCACCGCCCAAAGGCTGGCCTTACAGCTGCAAAAAACAGGCGGTACACCATATAATATACAGGCAATCAGCTCTCAAATTGAGGAGGGCATCACCCTGCCCGCCTCTGCGCTTAACAGCCTTAGGCGCAGCGCACTTGACGCAATAACAGAGCTTAGAGGCAGGGCAGATCCACTCGAATGTTCCAGTTACAGCTATGCTCCAAGGGAATCAGCTCTCAAGCAACAGGAGCAGGATATAAGGGCAATCTTTAACAATCCCGCTGAAATCCCCGCTGCCGCAAGGGCTTGCCAGATAGTATTCGTGCCCTCAAGCACGCAGGAGGAGCAGCTCACAGCACTGCTACAGCAAGGCTTTAGCTTGGGTGTGGAGCTACCCCGTGCCCTGTTTGGCATAGAGGAAAAGGTCCGCTCAGACTTAAAAAAAGCCGCTCAGCTTGGCATTAAAGATGTCCTGCTGCACAATATAGGTGCAATCCCTCTTGCAAAAGAGGCCGGAATGCGCATACACGGGGGCTTTGCGTTAAATCTTGCCAACTCGGCGGCCATTGAGGCCGCACAAGCCTTAGGTGTCCAGGACTTTGAGCTAAGCATAGAGCTAAGCCTTAAACAGGCACAGGAGCTTGCCAAGCTCTACCCATGCGGAGCAGTTGCCTACGGGCATTTACCGCTGATGCTGCTGCGCAATTGCCCCTTGAGCAACTGCAAGGCCTGCAAGGGTGGCGGCGAGCTGATAGATAGAACAGGCGCACATGTGCCGATAATCTGCGGGGAGAGAGCCGCACGGCTGCTTAATCCCAAGCCTCTTTGCATGTTAGATAGGCAAGGGAGCATGAAAGACCTGAGCTTTTTAACTCTCCGCTTTTACAGGGAGAGCAGAGCCGAGGCCGAGGCGGTTTTTGCCGCATTAAATAAGGGCGAAAACCCCTTTGATGAGTTTACACGTGGGCTGTATTTTGCATAACAGCCCCATGAGGATATATAAATGCACGAATTGTTGAAAATCCGGTTGAAAGTGTTAAAGATTAATGAACAGGCAAAGCTCCCCGCAAGAGCCACCTCAGGCTCTGCCGGCATGGACTTATACGCCTGCATTGACGCACCTATCACACTGCAAGCGGGAGAGCGTGCGCTTGTGCCCACAGGCATAGCAATAGCTCTGCCTGATGCCTCTTACGTGGCTCTGGTGTACGCCAGAAGCGGCCTAGCCATCAAGCACGGCATAACCCTAAGTAACTGCGTAGGCGTAATAGACAGCGATTACAGAGGGGAAGTCAAGGTGGGCTTGATTAACCTGAGCAGCGAGCCCTTTACAATTTTAAACCAAGAGCGCGTAGCCCAGCTGGTGCTTGCCCCCGTTATACAGGCAGAGATAATCGAAGCCGAGGAGCTGGACGAAACCGAGAGAGGCGCAGGCGGATTTGGGTCGACGGGCAATGCGTGATTCAATTTACAATTGAAAGTTGAAAGTTGAAAGTTGAAAGTTGAAAATGGAAAATTGAGATGAATTTGCTGGCGCAAATTTAAATAAAAGTTGTTTCGAGCTTACAGCGGTGCACCAAGCAGCCATAAAACCGCTAAAGCTGCGTCATTGCGAGCACGCAACTCAATCAAAACAATCACTAAGTGTGGTGTGCGAAGCAATCCATTTGCACAAAGCCCCGTGCTGTTATTTAACCTCTGGCCTTGCTCCACTGGATTGCTTCGCACTCATAGCCACAGAATAAACACAAGCCTAGCGGTTCTCGCAATGACGCACGGCAGCTTGGCGATAAAAAAGCAAAACGCCTCCCGCTCTTGCACACACCGCCCAGTCTGCGGGGAAACGAATCTGTTTGCACCATATTTTAATTAAAATTTGCGAAAGCAAATTAACCTTAATTTTCAACTGTCAACTTTCAATTTTCAACTTAATTACGCATTAAGAATTACGAATTAAATTTTTGGAGTATTATGAAGAAATCAGCACTAGCCATATTTCTTATTTTTAGCTTAATATTGTTACCAAGCTGCGATATTTCTCAGGGGGATTCCTTTGGGGGGATTTTCTCTGCTGTCTTTAATTCTGAAAAGCAGAGCTTTACTCAAATCCCGCCGCTCTCGTTTAAAACAGGCAGCTATACCCCTTTAAGGCAGGAGTACGCCTATGCTCAGCTTGAGACAGAGGAAATGCGTGCGGCTTACAAAAGCCTTTGCGAGAGCATGTATTATATAAGCAGTGAAAAGGCCGAGGACAGCAAAAGCTGGAAGCTGAGGCGTACATCTATACCCAGCCTTAATTCCCTTGAGATTTTTAAGGTTAAAGAGGCCATTATGGCCGACCACCCCGAGGCCTTTTGGCTCAGCCTGAAGTATTCCATAGGCTACAGCCGTGCCGAGGGGGATTACGTTATTTTGTATTCCACCTCTGCTCCCGATACGGTGCTGGCCAAAGCCAAGGCCATGGAGGAGGCAGTTAATAATATGTTAAGCCGCATGGAAGGCGGCCTTAGCGAGCTTGAGCGTGAGCTTTATCTCCACGATGCCCTTATAAAAGCCTGCGAATACGATAACGCCGCAGTAGAGCGGCCGGAGTTAAATCAGGATTCCTACTCCGCCTATGGTGCGCTGGTTAATTTGGAGGCTGTGTGCAGCGGATACGCTCCCGCCTTTAAGCTGCTGCTTAACCTTTCCGGCATAGAGTGCGTAACTGTTACGGGCACAGGCAAGGGACAAGGGCACATGTGGAACGCCGCAAGAATAAACGGCGAGTGGTATCAGGTAGACACAACCTGGGATGACCCTAAAACCAAGAGCGAGGATGTGCCTGTTTATTACTGGTATTTTAACATTAGCGATGAGTTTATGAAAAAGGACCATGAATACGGCGTTCTCTTTTCTCAGGTTACAAATAAGGATGTAGAGTCGGGGGTTGGCTCAAATTACTATAACTTCGATTTACCCGCCTGTAACTCCATGTCCAAGAACTTCTTTGCTCTTAACGCCCACCATGTACAGGGCTTTAGCTATAAGGAGCGTAAAAAGCTGGTCTCTTATATGGAGGAGATTGTTGCAAAGGGCGAGAGCACGCTGTATCTTGAAATTGACAAAAGCCTTGAGGTAAGCGAGGCCGTAAACTGGCTTTATTACGGGGATTCTCCCGCCTTTGAGCACGCAGCGGGAGCTATAAACGAAAAAGGCCTATACCGCAAGATTAAAAAATATGTCCCGTACACCTTTACACAGGACGGGAATGAATATATATGGAGTAATATTATTATAATCAAATTAATTTTTGAATAACTTAGGAGGCAAAAAATTATGGGTCCGTGGAAAAAATCATTTTATTGGCTGGCGTCTATTATTATTTCAATTGTGGTGGGCAACGCACTTGCGCCTACTTTTAGCGGCACGGCGTTTAGCTGGCTGGCTCAATCGGCCAATTTTGGCTTTGATCCCATTGCTTTTAACTTAACCGTTGTAAAGTTCTCATTTGGGCTTATGTTCACCGTTAATGCCTGTCAGGCGGCCATATTTGTCATCTGCGCCATAGTATATTATTTTATTAACAGAGATTAAATTTGTATATTTACAATTTTTTAATTGTGAAACTCATCAAAATATGCTATAATAGTACATTGAGATAATATTATCAGTATGCCTTTACTTACGAAAGGGGTAAAACTAATGCAGTTTTTTTCAAGAGACCTTGGAATAGATTTAGGAACAGCCAACACCTTAGTTTACATTAAGGGCAAGGGCATTGTTATGCGTGAGCCCTCTGTTGTTGCAGTTGATTTGCGCACAGATTATGTTCTTGCCGTGGGCACTCAGGCCAAGGAGATGATAGGCCGTACGCCTGGCTCTATAGTTGCAGTGCGCCCGCTTAAGGACGGAGTTATAGCCGACTTTGAAACTACAGCCACCATGCTTAAGCACTTTATCAAAAAGGCCGTTAGAGCCAATCTCTTCTCACGCCCAAGGGTTGTTATTTGCATACCCTCAGGCGTTACAGAGGTTGAACGCCGTGCGGTTGAGGACGCCGCAAAGCAGGCAGGCGCAGGCTATGTTGAGCTTATAGAAGAGCCCAAGGCCGCCGCTATAGGCGCAGGCTTGCCTGTCTCAGAGGCCACAGGAAGCATGGTTGTTGACATAGGCGGCGGTACATCAGAGGTTGCGGTGCTCTCGCTGGGAGATATAGTCACATCTGTATCTGTTCGAGTGGCCGGCGATAAATTTGACGAGGCCATAGTTTCATATGTAAAGAAGAAGTACAACCTGCTTGTTGGTGAGCGCACCGCCGAGGAGGTTAAGGTGTCCATAGGCTCGGCCTTCCCCTATGAGGGTGAGGAGGGCATGTCCATAAAGGGCAGAAACCTAGTGGACGGGCTCCCAAAGAACGTTGTCATAACCGCCGCAGAGATTAGAGAGGCTCTTGCCGACCCCCTTGCGGCCATAATAGATGCAATTAAATCCACGCTGGAGACAACCCCCCCTGAGCTTGCCGCCGATATAATCGACCACGGCATTATGCTTACAGGCGGCGGCGCACTGCTAAGAGGCTTTGATAAGCTTATCTCTCATGAGACAAGCATGCCCGTGCACATAGCCGAAAGGCCCCTTGACTGCGTTGTAGACGGCACAGGCAAACGCCTTGAGGTAGCAATGCCCCGCTCATATTGGGGCGGGTTTGGACGCAGGTAAGTTGAAAGTTGACAGTTGAAAATTGAAAGTTGAATTTTTCAATTCGCAATGCGTAATGCGTAATTGAAGGTGAATTTGCTAACGCAAATTTTAATTTAAACGGTTCGTAGGGGCGAATTGTATTCGCCTGTGTGAGCACCTCATAAAACAGTAGGGGACGATGTCCACATCGTCCCGTTTTCCAAGAATTCGCAGGTATTTACGGGATGATGTGGACATCATCCCCTACAACTTCTAATTTAAATTTGTGCAGCAAAGCACATTCATTATACATTGTCTTTAGAGGTGGTTTTTTGAAGGACTTTTTACAAACTCGCAGCTTTAAGGTGCTAATTGTTGTGCTGGTGCTGCTTATAGTGCTTATGCTATATTCTGCTGCAACGGGAGGGAAGCAGAACGTTTTCTCTTCTGTTTTCAGCTTTTTTGCAACACCTGTGCAAAAGCTCTCCTCTTTAATGACAGGCTCTGCCGGTGATATTACAGATCTTGATAATCCCGCTGCCTTAAAAGCAGAGAATGAGATACTCAAGGAAAAGCTGACAAAAATGACCTCAAGCATGATAGATTATGAGCAGGTAATGAAGGAGAATCAGCTTTATCGTCAGCTCCTTTCAATAAAGGAGGATAACCCCGATTTTGAATTTGTCCCCTCAACGGTAATCGGGCGTGACCCGGCAGATACCTTCCACTCCTTTATCATAGAGAAGGGCAGACTTTCGGGGGTTTCGCTCTATGACCCTGTACTTACAGTTGACGGTCTTGTGGGCTACATAACAGAGCTAGGGCCTGTTTCTGCCAAGGTTACATCTGTTTTAGATGCCACCATAAACGTGAGCGCATTTGATAGGCGCACGCTGGATGGCGGCACGGTAACAGGTGATGTTACCCTTGCAAAGCAGGGCTTAACTAAGATTAAATATCTTAAAAGGGATTGCGACGTTGCCGCAGGCGATATAATAGTAACCGAGGGCTTGGGCGGAATCTTCCCCAAAAACCTTGTTGTAGGCGAGGTTAAGGAGGTTAAGCCGGAGGCTCAGGATATTTCACTTTATGCCGTAATCCAACCGGCCGCAGACGCCAGAAGCTGCCGTGATGTTTTTGTTCTGGTGGGCTTTAAGGGCAAAGGAGCTGCCGCAAGCGAAATGCTTTCGGGCGGCAGCAGCGAGTGACACTATGAAGATACTAAACAAGCTGGGCATTAAATGGCTGGCTTATTCACTGGAATTATTTATAGCATTTATATTGGGGCAAACCCCGGGGCTTATCCCCCGCATTTTTGGAGTGCTGCCCATGCTGCCTATTTGCGTTTGTGTTTGTATTGCCCTTTTTGAGGGCGAATTTGCAGGCCTGCTTTTTGGGGCGGCAGGTGGCCTGTTAATGGATTTTTCGGGTACAAAGGTATTTGGCTTTCACGCCCTTTTTTTAACTATCCTGTGCTATGTGTGCGGGATGTTTGTCGTTTATCTCATGCGCAATAACATAGTAACCTGTATGCTGCTTGGCACAGGCTCGCTGCTTATAATCGGCATTATGCGCTGGCTCTTCCTATATGTCATTTGGGATTATGACGGCCTGTGGTATCTGTTTTATTCGGTAATACTGCCCAGCGTGGGATATTCAATGGTGCTGCTGCCCGTGTTCTTCTATTTAAACAAGGTTATAGCCACACACCTTTCAACAGACGCTTGATTCAATTGACAGTTGAGAATTGAAAGTTGAAAGTTGCGCAAATTTAATTAAAACGAATACCATTCCCCTCAACGGAGGGGTGTCCCTCAGGGGCGGGGTGGTTTATACGTCCGCAAACGCTCCAAATTAACACCTAATTAAGAGCGAGCGCAAAACCAAAAAGCTAAACGGCAAGTACCACGCACTCAAATTAACGAAAATAATAACATAATTCCCGCAGAGACCACCCTCGTCTTTCGCCTATAGGGCGAAAGCCTTCCCCTCCGAAGAGGGGAATTTTAGGCGGATTAGCCTGAACTTTTTAAATAAGATTTGCGCAGCAAATCACCTTCATTTTCAACTTTCAACTTTCAATTGTCAATTTAAAAAAGGAGCTTGATATGGAAAATACTATGAAAATCTCCCGCTATATAATCATTATCCTTTTGGTTGCGGGCGTTTGCTTTTATTATATAATGACCCTCATGAATCTCCAAATTGAGGAGAACGCACAGTATGAGGCCAAGGCTAAAACCACCAATGTCAGAACGATTACAATCGCCCCTGCCAGAGGCGAGATTGTAGACCGTTACGGCAGTCCTTTGGCTGAGAATCGCATGGGCTATTCCATAATACTGGATAAAAACTACCTTGTTACAGGCAGTGAGAATAAAATCCTTACTACCCTTGCAAATATGCTTAACGAGGGCGAAACTTGGGTTAACAATATGCCTCTCATTATAGATGACGCAGGCAAAGCCACCTTCCCTGCGGACAGTGAATCTAAAATCAAAAAGATGAAGGAAAAGCTCAAGCTTCAAGCCTATGCCACTGCACAGGACTGCTTGGACGAGATGATGGAAAAATGGAAGCTGGGCAACATAGTAACAGCAGAGGCCAAGCTGTGCATGACAGCCAGATATGGTATGCTGGCCTCTGATTTTTCAGCCTCCAACCCCTACACCTTTGCAGAGGATGTCTCAATAGAAACCGTGCAAAAGGTTAAAGAAAATGCCGTGCTTCTCCCAGGCGTTAACGTAAATGTTGTGCCCTACAGGGAGTATCTAAGCGGCGATATAGCCCCTCACCTTATAGGCAACGTAGGCCCTATATTTGCCGAGGAATATGCCGACTTAAAAACCAAGGGCTATGGCATGAACGATAAGCTTGGTAAATCGGGCATTGAAAAAGAGATGGAGAGCTACCTGAGAGGAACCAGCGGCAAGCGTGAAATCACAAGAGATTCTAAGGGTAATATCATAGATACAATTGACACTCAGGCCGCAATTGCAGGCAACACCATAGTTTTAACTCTAGATACAGGACTGCAAAAGGTGGCGCAGGAATCCCTTGGCAAAACTGTGCGTCAGATTGCAAGAGACGGCAAGGCCTCCGGCGTTAAAAAGAACGGTGAGGACGCAAATGCAGGCGCAGCCGTGGTTATAGATGTACGCAACGGAGAGGTTTTGGCAGCGGCCTCCTATCCATACTACAGGCTGGAGGATTATAATAAGGAGTACGACACTCTGGTAAAAACAGACGGAAACCCACTCTTTAACAGGGTTCTGTACGGCACCTATGCCCCGGGCTCAACCTTTAAGCCTGCCATGGCCATCTCCGGCCTGCAGGAGGGCGAAATATCATCTGACAGTCTCATAACCTGCAACAGGGTTTATGTTAAGGATAACTTCCGCCTAAAATGCTTGGGTGCTCACGGCTCACTTAATGTTACAAGTGCCTTGGCGTATTCCTGCAACATCTTCTTTTACGAGACAGGCTATAGGTTGGGAATAGCCCGAATGAACGATTATTGCCGTCAGCTGGGCTTAGGCGTGCCCTCCGGCATAGGCTTAGGCGAGAGCAAGGGTACGCTTGCAGGGCGCGAGCAGAGGCTCAAGCAGCACAAGGCATGGTATATAGCCGACACTTTAACCGCAGCCATAGGCCAGAACGACAACCGCTTTACTCCAATGCAAATGGCCAGTTATATCATGACCATGGCAAACGGAGGCAAGCGTTACTCCGCAACGCTGGTTAAAACAATCAAAAGCTATGGCTTTGATAAAACAATAGTCCCCGATACCGCCAGCCAGCCCACTCTTTTAAACACCATGAATTTGAACGAGGCGAACATTGCCATTGTTAGGCAGGGAATGCTTGAGGTTACAAGAGAGGGAACGGCCCGTGAGGTGTTTGGCTCTTACCCAATTGATATAGCAGGTAAGACAGGAACATCAATGGGTGCGGGTTCAGATACCGCTCTGTTTATAGCCTATGCCCCCCTTAAAAACCCGCAGATAGCCCTTGTAATAGTGGGCGAGCACTGCCTGCACGGCAGCTCCATGGCACCTGTGGCCAAGGATATATTTGATAAATACTTCTTTGGCACAAGAACAGAGGGAGACCCTGTTTTAACCGGTACGGGACTTATGCCCTAGCTAGAAACTAGAAACCAGAGGCTAGAAGCTAGATTTTGGGAGACGAAAGCAGCCACCAATCACAAAAAAAGATTAGAATAGAAAAACAGACGGAAAAGGTTTAACAAGACAACTTACCGCTTAGCTTCTCAAACGTCTTGCGTTTGAGGGATGGGCGGGGGATGCAAGGGGGGCGCAACGAGTGTGGGAGCGACGACTTTGCGCCCCCCTTGCCCGCATCTTTGCTTACTTTCTGGGCGGAACCAGAAAGTAAGTGCCCGTGCGGCATGAGCACAAGCCAAGATAATATCTTGCTACACATTAATGCGGTTAATTTAAAACTTGATCACGAAAGAAGGATTTGTTTTGACCATCACTTACCCTATAGGAGATGCCCTTTATATTAACATTACTAACCTGTGCCAGAACTCCTGTGAGTTCTGCGTGCGCAATCATCAGGAGAGTGTAGGGGGCTCGGATTCCCTTTGGCTGGAGCACGAGCCAAGCTTACAGGAGGTTCTGGACGACCTGCTGGGCAAAGATTTAAATACCTACAAGGAGCTTGTGTTTTGCGGCTTCGGTGAGCCTACTCAAAGGCTGGAGCTCCTGCTTGAAACGGCAAAGGCTGTTAAAGCAAAATATGATATACCCATACGCATTAACACCAACGGGCTGGCGGACCTCTCCCAGGGTGAGCACACCGCCCCCAAGCTTAAAGGCCTGATTGACTCTGTTTCAATCAGCTTGAACGCCTCCACACCTGAAAAATACGATGCAATTTGTCACTCAGAATTTGGCTTGCAGGCTCTGCCTGCTGTGCTGGAGTTCACCAAATCTGCCG
Organism: Oscillospiraceae bacterium; assembly: GCA_031269595.1. Lineage (GTDB taxonomy): Bacteria > Bacillota > Clostridia > Oscillospirales > Acutalibacteraceae > JAISYX01. The sequence continues at coordinate 12,081 of JAISYX010000145.1, read as the reverse complement.
TGCAAAATATACCAAGCGTTACCATGAGTGTGGTTGACGCCATCCCCCCTGAGGAGATTGAGGCCTGCCGCAAGCTATGTGAGCAAACAGGTGCGCAGTTTAGGGTGAGAAGCTTTTTTTAATTGACAGTTGAAAATTGAAAGTTGAAAATTTTTTAAAATGATAAATGGCAAGTGACAAATGGCAAATTAAGGCTATTTGCTGCGCAAATTTGATTTAAGGGTTCGGGTTGCCGTCGTAACTTGGCTCCCTCCGAGAGGGAGCTTAGAGGCTTAGATAACAGATAATAGTTGAGGTGAATTGCTTGCGCAAATCACCTCAACTGTGCGTTTATTAACAAATTGTAAATTGGCACAATCCACGCAACAAACGTCGCTTAAAATGACACTTATTATATGAATTAGCTAATTCGATGAAGAAGAGGTGACTTCCATTGGAAACTCCCGCCAACATGGTTCAAATGACAACTAAAGCAGATTTTGCCGCAATGTATGAGACCTGCGTAAACGAGCTTTACCGCTTTGCCCTTTACTATCTCGGCTCGCCTGAGGAAGCAGAGGACGCAGTGCAGGAGACAGCTCTGGAGGCCTTTCGCAGCAGACATACGCTGCGGGAAAAGGCAAAGTTTAAGGCTTGGATATTCGCCATTTTGGCCGCTAAATGCAAGCGTTCGGTTAAAGGGCTTATACTTAAGCGCAGCTTAGCCTCTCTTGCCGCACAGGAGGGCGCACCCGATGGAGATTTGCTCAAGGCAGTAGAAATCCGTGAGGCAGTGGCAGGCCTAAGCCCCGAGGAGCGGCTTATCATCCTTTTGGCAGCGCAGGGCTTTAAGGGCGCAGAGATAGCCTCTATCCTTGCAAAGCCTGAGGGCACAGTGCGCTCTAAACGCAGCCGTGCTCTGGAAAAGCTGAAAGGTTTAATCAATTCGTAATTATGGCAAGTTGTAATTTAGTTCCCTTTTTAGGTAGTTCGTTAGAAGAAAAGTGAGGTACAGAACATGAATGACAATGAAAAATCCCTGTTAAACAGGCTTAAATTAAAGCTCACACCCCTTGATAATAAAGTTAAAGCCCCCGAATCCCTCTCCGCTGAGAGCATTTTTGCTCAAATAGAAAGCCCTAAACCCAAGGCAGGATTATCCCTTAAAAAAAGGGTGTTTACCCTCTCGACTGCGGCGGCCGTGCTTATCGCCTCTGTTATAGGCATAAGCATAATCAACGCAGGGCCAAAAACCAATTCTCAGGTTGTGGTAACAGAGGTTAAAAAGTACACAGCCGCCGATTATAAGGATATTTACAAGGCCATAAACGCCCTGCAACAGAACGATATGAGAGAGGGATATAAGTACCTATATGGAGGAAGCAACGGAGCTTGGGATGATGTGCAAATTGAAGCAGCTGAAGATGCAACTGCTAGCTTTGCAGCTCAAGCTCCCACGGCAGACCTGTCTTCTGGAGCAAGACAAGAGACGGGCGGCGGCAGCGGCGATTCCTCCAGCACCAACATTCAGGTGGAGGGCGTAGACGAGGCCGACTGCATCAAAAATAACGATAGGTATATCTTTTATTTTAGCAGCAATTATCCGGCTCTAAGCAATAAAATTGCTGTTTTTGATGCCCAGAACCCCAAAAATCTGATTCAGTTTGAGGGCATTAAGCTCACAGATGCCAACCCACAAAATGTCAGCATGTTCTTAAACGGTGAGAGGCTCACGGTGGTTTGGAGCGAGGAGGAGACAGTCCAGAGCTCAAGCTCAACCGCCGCAACCATAATCAACGATGTGCTGGGCAAGGAGGTAATTACTCCTGACATAAGCTTTAAAAGCGTCACCAAAGCCGCTGTGTATGACGTGAGCAAGCCTGAGTCTATTAAACTGCTGCGCAGCTTTGCTCAGGATGGCTACTTCTATAATGAGGCTCGCATGGTTGATAATATCCTCTACCTCATCACCCAATATGATATATATAACACCATAAACAAAGAAAGACCCGAGACCTTTGTGCCTCAGGTTAGAGACAGCGCAACAGGCACACAAGCAAAGCCCCTTGAGCCTAGCTGCATCATTCTGCCCCCTAATGTGGAGCAAAACAGCTTTGTGGTTTTAAGCGCAATAGATACGGTCAACCTGCAAAAATCAGCCGAAACTAAGGCGCAATTTGGGGGCGCAGGCACGCTTTATGCCTCCAAGCAGAACATCTACCTCATGCGCAGCAAGTACGAGAACGACACCACAAAAACTGAGATAAGCCGCTTTAACATAGGCAATGGGGAGCTTAGAGCCACTGGCATGTGCACAGTGCCCGGGTATATCATTAACCAGTTTGCGGCCGACGAATACAATGGCTATTTTAGAATAGCAACTACAGCCGAGAAATACCGCAGTGACAGCTTTTATCGCAGCAATAACATGTTTGTGCTGGATGCAACCCTCAATTTGTCTGGCTCTATAACGGACATAGCTCCTAACGAGAGCATTTACTCTGTACGCTATCAGGGCGAAAAGGCCTATATGGTCACGTTCAGGCAGACAGACCCTCTATTTGCAATAGACCTTTCAGACCCACGCAATCCAAAGATAACGGGGCAGCTTAAAATCCCTGGCTTTTCAAACTATCTGCACCCCTTAGAGGGTAACTTGATGCTTGGTATAGGTCAGGACGCAGACGAGGACACGGGCAGGACTAAAGCAGGGGTTAAAATCTCCCTGTTTGATGTGAGCAACCCTGAGCAGCCGCTGGAAAAGGACGTTAAAATCCTGCTGAGTGATTACAGCTATGCCCACAGCGCAGCCGCATATGACCACAAAACCTTTGTGGATTTAGGCAACAATCTATACGGCTTGCCTGTTATCGGCGAGAAGTATGATGAGAATAATTACGAGAAGAACCGCATTACAAGTGCCTTTGCAGTAATAGCTCTTAGCGGCGAAAAGCTGGAGCAAAAGGCCTTGATACAGAATCATAAAGACACCTCGCCCCTTTCCTCTTACTATCCCGCAGGAATAAGAGGGGTTAAGGTTAGCGGTGCACTTATAACACTTGAAGGCGGCACAATTAAAGCAACCGATTTGCAGAGCTTTACAGAGCTTTACGCTGCTGATATTAAGTAAAAATTAAACATCCCGCTCTAAGGTAAAATGGCCTTGGAGCGGGATTTTTTTGGTTGAACTGCATAAAAAAAGGAAATAACCGCCCCTGACCAAAGGAAAAGCGGTTACTTCAAAATAACTAAATTATCCTGAGGGCGAACCGTTTACACGGTATTGCCACACTCGTATTATAGCACATTTGAGCGCAAAAATCAGCGGGTATTACTGTCTTTTCTTACGCATTCTTGCCCTGACGCTTGTTGGCGTGACATAAGGTAAAATTTTAGACCTTACCTCAGACTACGAACCCTTTAATCAAAATTTGCGCAGCAAATTCACCACAACGCTTCACTCAAAAGATGCCCACATCGTCCCCTGCGTTTTTTGTGTAATTTGTGCTTTCATGGGTTTGTTGTGCTTGAAAACGAACCCCCTCTTGCAAACACGCTTTGTTTATGTTACAATAATCTCACACAAAAAAATGGTATCTCTGCCAAAATAAAGGAGTAAATATTTATGATTTTTATAATGAAGCAAAGCGCAACCGAACCTCAAATTGAGGCAATAACCGCCACCTTAAAAAAATATGGGCTGGGAGTGCACCTCTCAAAGGGCACAGAGGCCACTATCATAGGAGTTATAGGCGACAAATCCAAGCTGCTTGCTCACGTTACGCCGGAGCTCCTGCCTGGTGTTGAACGCTGCGTTCCCATTGCCCAGAGCTACAAGCTGGCCTCCCGCACCCTGCACCCAGAGGGCAAGCCCGCCTTGGTTGGCGGCTTTACCATAGGCGGCAAGGAGCTAGCCATAATGGCCGGCCCCTGCGCAGTTGAGAGCGAGGAGCAAATCTTTGAAACCGCCAAGGCTGTCAATGCCTCAGGGGCGCAGTTTTTGCGGGGCGGAGCATACAAGCCCAGAACCTCCCCCTATGCCTTTCAGGGCATGGAGGACGAGGGATTTAAGCTGCTAAGAGCCGCCGCAGACGCACACGGCCTGCGTGTTGTCAGCGAGGTTATAGCCGAAACTCAGCTGGATACAGCGGCACAGTATTGCGATATGTTCCAAATTGGCGCAAGGAACATGCAAAACTTCCGCCTGCTTAAGGCTGTAGGACGCTCCGGCGTGCCCGTTTTGCTCAAGAGGGGCATAGCCTCCACTATAGATGAGTGGCTGGATGCCGCTGAGTATATCCTTGCCGAGGGCAACGAGAACGTTATTTTGTGCGAAAGAGGCATACGCACTTTTGAGACAGCCACTCGCAACACCCTTGATATAGGCGCAGTGGCGGTGGCTCGTGAGCGCAGCTCCCTGCCTATTATCATAGACCCCTCACATGCGGCGGGCAAGGTGGCCTATGTTGAGCCTCTTGCGCTTGCAGGGGTGGCGGCAGGCGCAAACGGCGTGATAGTAGAGGTGCACCCCAACCCCAAGGAGGCCATGAGCGACGCCGCCCAGCAGCTAACCTTTGCACAGTTTGATGTGCTTGTTAAAAAGATGGAGAAGGTGCACAGTGCGCTAGCTTGATGTTAAAGCTGCACCAAAATAGTGCGGGATATTATAAACAAATATTAAAAAGAAGGTTTAGTTATGAAAAAGTTTATTTCAATTGCATTGGTGATGCTTATTTGTTTGAGCATGGTAGCGGTGCTTGGCGGGTGTTCTTTGCCTTTTGGTAAGGAGAAGGCTGAGGAAGGCACAGGCAGCAATAGTGCTAATGAGCTTGCTGGCCTAGACAAAAACGGCAACGTAATTTTTGAATCTGCCGCATTGGAGAAGAGCATAATTGAGCTTGGTGAAAATCAGAGTGGAAATAAAGGGATTGATGAAAATGGAGACGGTAAGCTCTCGAAAGCTGAGATTGATGCCTTAACCACCCTTGCGTTAAACTCTGATTTCAATACTATTAGAAGCTTAAAAGGGCTTGAATATGCAAAAAATCTTATCGCTTTATTAATATTAGAAATCCCTGTTTCAGATCTTTCACCTATTTCAGAATTAAGTTCGCTTAAATCTTTGCGTTTATTTTCGACTAACATATCTGACTTAACTCCCATTTCAGGATTAATCTCCCTGGAACGCTTGGGCTTCGACAATAATCAGATTTCAGACATCACCCCTCTGGCTAGACTAACTTCTCTTAAGGACTTGATCTTATCTGATAATTCAATATCTGACTTAACTCCTATTTCAGGGCTAAACTCTTTGGAATCTTTGTCCCTAAGAGGAAATCAAATTTCAGACATCACTCCGCTGGTTGGCCTAAGTTCTCTTAAGTCATTAAGTTTAGAGAAAAATAATATATCAGACATAAGTCCAGTTGCCGGATTAAGCTCACTTGAATTTTTGGAATTAGATGATAATCAGATTTCTAACATCGCTCCACTGGCAAGGCTTACTGCTCTGGAAACATTGATCTTATCCAATAACAAGATTTCAGACATCACACCACTGGCAAATCTAACCGCTCTTCAGGGCTTATACCTAGCGGGCAACCCAATAACAACCACATCTCCACTAAAAGCACTGGCTGCCAAAGGCTGCATGATAGACATTCCCGTGTAAGCTCTTACAAAAAAGGCTGATGTTTTAGTCAGGCATAAACAAATATTAAAAAGAAGGTTTAGTTATGAAAAAGTTTATTTCAATTGTATTGGTGATGCTTATTTGTGTGAGCATGATTACAGTGTTTGGCGGGTGTTCTTTGCCTTTTGGTAAGGGAGGTACAGGCAGCAATAACGCTAATGAACCTGCTGGCCTAGACAAAAATGGCAACGTAATTTTTGAATCTGCCGCATTGGAAAAGAAGATAATTGAGCATGGGGAAGATAAAAATGGAAATACAGATATAGACGCAAATAAGGACGGCAAGCTTTCAAAAGATGAGATTTTGGATCTAATCAGACTTCCGGAAATAAATGATGGTAGCAACATCGACAGCTTAAAAGGTCTTGAATACGCAAGGAATTTAACCTTTCTCAATATAACATTAGGTTCTGTGTCAGATCTCTCCCCTCTTTCAGGATTGAGTACTCTTAAAGAATTGTCGTTAATCAACAATAAAATAACTGACCTAACCCCACTTGTCGGTCTAAGTTTGCTTAAATATTTGCACCTATACAAAAACCAAATTTCTGACATAACTCCACTCGCAGGCTTAAGCTCTCTTGAAGATTTGAGTCTAAAAAGCAATAATATTTCAGACATTACTCCATTGGCAGATCTAAGTTTGCTTACGAAATTGTCAGTAGCAAATAATCAAATACATGACTGTACGATACTTTCAGGATTAAGCTCAATTGAATCTTTAAATTTAAGTGACAATCAGATTTCTAACATAACCTCACTTTCAGGATTAAGTACGCTTAACGTTTTGGATCTAGGGGGTAATCAGATTTCTGATATAACCCCATTGATAGGGATAACGTCTCTTGAACAGTTGGCGTTAGCTTCCAATAAAATATCTGATATAACTCCACTTTCAAGATTAAGTTCGCTTAAAAAACTCTATTTGGCAAGAAACACAATTTCCAACCTTGCCGCACTTTCGGGATTAAGTTCATTAAATTATTTGGATTTAATCGACAATCAAATTTCTGACATTACACCATTGTCTGAACTAAGCACGCTTAGAATCTTGGATTTAAGTAATAATCAAATTGCTAATATCACATCTATAGCAGGGTTAAGCTCATTATCGTTTTTAGATCTAAAAAACAACCAGATTTCAGGCATCACCCCACTGGCGAATCTAACCGCTCTGAAAGACTTATACCTAGTAGGTAACCCAATAACGGACACCACCCCACTAAAAGCACTGGCCGCCAAGGGCTGCACAATAGACATTCCGGTCTAAACCCACCACAAAAAAAAACAGGGCTGATGCTTTGGGTTCTACCCAACACATCAGCCCATTTTTAATTGAATGTGAATGTAGGGGCCCCCCTGCGTGTCTGCCCAAAGACGGGCATTTTTGCTATAATCTGGGCAGACACATAGGTCTGCCCCTACTATCCGCTTACTCCCCAATAAGCTCCCTATAAAAATCAAGCAGCTTTTTTTCCTCTACGCCCCAGTTATACTTGTTTATAATGAGCTGTTTGCCTCTTTCGCCCATCTCCCTTGCCTCCTCAGGGTGCTCAAGGATATAGTCAATGGCCGTGGCTATCTCATCTGTGTTCAAGGGGTCAACGCATATACCGCACTGCCCCTCCTCCAAAATGCTGCGCCAAAGGGGAAAATCCGAGGCTATAACAGGCAGACCCGCCAGCATATACTCATACATTTTAGTGGCCTGTGCGTCAATATGATTGGGGATAGGGTGCAAGGTAACCAGCCCTGCCGCACAGCCCGCAAATATCTTGGCTATGCCCGCCCTGCCCTGATAGCCGTGCTCAATAACCGAGCTCCAGCCGGACATGCTTTTAAGCTCATCCCGCAGGCCCTCGCCCTCTATAGGGCCGATTAAATCAAGCTGCGCCTTGGATTTGCCCGCCGCCTCCACCATTTCAACTGCGCCCCTAAGCCTTGTTACATAGCCCACATAGGCCACTCTGGTGCGGGGCTCGGATTCTGCGCTTGCTTCCGGAGGCTCTTCAACCTGAAACTCGCTTAGCTTGGGGTAGTTGTCAAGGTCAAAGGATTTGCAGTGATTCTTCTTAAAAATCCCCGCAATGGTGGGAGTTGCAGCTATGTTCATGTTAAAGCTGTGAGCACAGAGCTTTTCATACAAATTAAAGAAAAACGAGGAGGGCTTCCTCACAAATGGCTTTAAGTAAGGCTTTGAGAGTATCTGCCTAGGGATGTCCTCATGCACGTCATAAATAACCTTTTTGCCCCGTATACGCAGCAAAACACCCGCCAAAATAATGTCAGGGTCGTGAAAGTGACAGGCATCCGCCTTTTCCCTGATTGCCATTTTATACATGGTAAGAGGGGCGGCAAAGGCACGTTTAAAGCGGCCTCCCTTTATTTCAATCCTTTTAAGAATCACGCCGTCTTCATCAATTTCTTCCTTATCCTTATTGATAAAAACCACGTCATAGCCGCCTTTTTTAAGGCTTTTAACCTCTTTTAAATAGACACGATTGTCCATATAGGGGTGCAAGCTGGACATTACACAAATTTTAGCCATGTATCAACAGAGCACAGTTTTTCGCCGGCTCTTTACCGCCCTTCCTTTTTTTAAATTGAAAATTGAAAGTTGAAAGTTGAAAATTAAGGTGATTTGTATTCGCCCGCAGACTTGTCGGAATGATTGATAGTGGACAACTGATTGCCTTTCTATCGTCCCGCTTACGTGCGTCATTGCGAGCACCGCTGAGCTTAAGCTTAGCTTGCGTTTACGAGTGCGAAGCAATCCAGTGGAGCAATGCCAGAAGTTAAATAACAGAGTAGCAGCCTTGTACCACTGGATTGCTTCGCACACTGTACTTTGTGCTCATTACGGCTTGGTTGCGTGCTCGCAATGACGTAACTTTTATGGCATTAGGATTACTTGGAGCACTGCTGTAGCTTTGCGGGCGAATGCAATTCGCCCATACGGAACAGCACCCTACTTACGCCGCTTACCTCTTAGCCTTCTAACCCTTTCAACCCCGTCAAAATCGCTGATAAAAATTATAACGCAGCCAAATATAAACGCAAATATGCTAATTACAAGCCCTGACCTAAAGCCCTTGGGGATAAATTGCATTTTTAGCGTGTGTGCGCCCGCACTTGCCGGAATGGCTATAAATGCGCTGTCCACCGCTTTAATTTGCACGGGCTTGCCGTCAAGCTCCGCCTTCCAGCTGGAGTCATAGGGTATGCTGGTTAGAATAACACCCTCTGTCTGCATGTCAATAGTACCCGTTACCTTAGAGCCATTTGCCGTAAAGCTGGCGGGGCTCTCCTTGATTTGGGCTATCGCCTTGTCCAAGACTGCGGTATCCATATTATAAACCTCAGCCCCCCATACAGTGCCTGAGATACCCTTGTCTATTTTGAGTTTAAGCTCTATCTGAGCGTCCTTTTCAAAGTGCCCAACGGGAATCACTCCGTTCAAAAAGTCGTCTACAGGCCTGCCCAGACGCTCGCCATTGATGTATATGGGAGTCTCCTCCCCAAAGCTGCACAGGATATTGGCATAAACCTGCCCCTCCTTGGGGTTTTTAAAGCTAATTACATAGGCGGAATCATCACTTGTTGCAAGCAAATAGCCGTTTGAGTCATCCATATCAACAGGTGTACAGACCACCTTTTTAACGGGCGTAAACAGCGCAAGCTCCGATTTGCCCAGTATAGCGGCCAAATAGCTGCTTTGATTTGTATATGGATTGTTTGAGCGGTTGCGGTAGTTTAAAACTCCGGCATCTGCCGCATAGCCTAAGGGCAGAGCGTTCTCATTTTTAACCAGAACTGCGCCGTCCAGCTGCGCCGCTTGAGTGTAGCCGCTGCGCCGTTCCTTCATGGTAGAAACATATTTTATACCCAGTAAATCATCGGTGAGATTAGTAGCTCCAAAGTAGCGCAGATACCTATCTCCCGTGTTTAAAAGCATACCAAAGCCGTGCAAAAAGTGGAAGGTAGAGCGGTTAGAAAGTGAGCTGTAGTGCGCCATTCCGTGATACCCTGCGGCCAAACCGTCGTTTGACCAGCGCATTTTTTGATTCTCTGTGCGGTAAAATTCACTGCTGCCGCTCTCTAGCTTGGCTGTTTCGGCCACTATCTCACTTTGCAGCTTTGCGGCCTCTGTGTAGCCTGCTCTTGGCTCAAAGCGGCCAACTAGGGGGTTATCATTGTTAAGCGCAAGCAGCTGCATAGCCCCGTTTAGGTACATCTCTGCGCATATGCATAAGACAAATACACTGCTTAAAAACATACGCACGCCCTTTGGCACCTTGCGGTAGCGCATGGCAAGGAAGCAAATGGAATAGGTTGTTATTAAAACGGCATTCATAAGCAACATTTCCTTGGAGATGCTGCGCTCCTTTGAATAAAACCACAGACACAGCGCAAAAATCACCCAGCCTAAAAGTGAGAGCAGAGGCACTAAAATTTTAACCTTGCTCAAGTGGGTAAAGCCCCGCCATGCAAAAAAGAGCAAAAAGGCGCAGTAGATAAAGCTAAAACGGAAGTTAAACCAGGTTGGCTCACGCAGGCAGTGCCACAGGTTGCTAACATCCCAGGAGGTAAAGCTTATGAAGAAGATAAGCAAAATAAGCACCGCCGCAAGCTTTTCTCTTACAGCAATCTTTTTGTTTGCAAAATAGATTGGCATGGCCACCAAGGGCAGGATTCCGCAGTAAATGTTGGCCGAGCCGGAGCGTGTAACGCTGGAGCTTGAGGCAAAGAGCATCCGTTGTAGAGTGCCTGAAACAGGCCTAATCTGGCCGCCCCAGCTTAGGGAGCTCATCTCACCATATGCGTTGCTAAGCGCAAAATAAGAGGGCAGAAGCAGCACAGCGGCCACCCCCGCTGCAACAAGAGCACAGAGCAGGAAGAGCCCGAATTTTTTAAGGCTGTACTGCCAATTTATTCTTGGCCAACGCCGCACCAGCCCAAGGATAAACCAGAGAAGCGCACCTATTCCCACCATAAAGGCTATATAAAAGTTTGCAATAAACATAACTGTCAGTGAAAAAATTAATAGCTTAAGCGTGCCTCTATCCAGCAGCCGCTCAATTCCAAGCAGGATAAGAGGCAGCAGCACAGCTCCGTCTATCCACATAATGTTAAAAAAGTAGATTATGTTATAGCTCATAAGGGCGTACATAAGCGCAAAGGCTAAATCGGGTATTCTTGCCCGCCCGCCCTTGCGAAAGCTGCGCAAAAACAGCGTAAAGCTAAGCCCGCAAGCCCCCGTTTTAAGCAGAGAGATAACCGTTACCGCCTCAATAATCATAGATTTAGGGAACAGCAGTATAACAAAGGTAAAGGGGCTGGAAAGATAATAGGCAATAAGCCCCAGCATGTTCATGCCGAGGCCTGTATCCCAGGTGTAGAACAGGCTTTTACCCTGTGCGAGTATATCCCTGTAGCCGGAGAAAAAGTCTATATACTGCTGGCTCATGTCTGTTATAAGCAGGGAGCTCTTGCCAAAGGGAGCAAAGCCCTGTATGGTGAATATAAGCATGAGAATAAGCGCAGGTAGCACAAATGAAAGTGCGAGCAAGAGCCATTGTTTGCGCTGGATTGATGTGGATTTCAACTTTTTACACCTTCTAAAATATATACTTATATCCTTTTACCAAGAGCTGTTATGTTCTCAGAGTAAAACTCGCCGAACCGCCCCTGCTCAAGAGCCTCACGTATGCGCTCCATAAGAGTGTTGTAAAACCAGAGGTTGTGCATGGTTGTCAGGCGCATGGCCAGCATTTCCTTGCTTTTAAACAGGTGGCGTATATATGCTCTTGAATGCCGCCGGCAAACAGGGCAATCGCAGGCCTCGTCAAGGGGGAGCAGGTCGGTTTCATATTTACTGTTTATCATGTTGCGGCAGCCCTGCCAGGTAAAGGCATGGCCGTGCCTTGCGTTCCTGCTGGGCATAACGCAGTCAAACAGGTCTATGCCCCTTTTTACAGACTCCAAAATGTTGGCAGGAGTGCCAACTCCCATTAAATATCTAATCTTGTCACGGGGCATTTCAGGCTCTACAGCTTCGATTATCCTGTACATCTCCTCAGCAGATTCCCCCACGGCAAGGCCGCCTATGGCGTAGCCGTCCAGGTCAAGCTCCCTTATTTGGCGCATGTGGTTTATGCGCAAGTCCTCATAAGTGCCCCCCTGATTTATGCCAAACAGCAGCTGATTTGGGTTCAATGTGCCCTCGAGAGCATTCAATCTGACCATTTCAAGCTTGCAGCGTTCCAGCCAGCGCAGGGTGCGCTCGCAGGATTGCTTAACATAATCGTAGGGGGAGGGGTTTTCAACGCACTCATCAAAGGCCATTGCTATGGTTGCCCCAAGATTAGATTGTATTTGCATGCTCTCCTCAGGGCCCATGAATATGCGCT
>JAISYX010000059.1 GCA_031269595.1 Oscillospiraceae bacterium | reverse complement strand
GGTTATGGGTAAAAAATAATATAAAAAGCTTATACTTGAAAATAGCATATACTACACCCTCTCAGGCTAAAAGTGTAAGGGACGCATTTTTAGCGTCCCTTTTATATATTTCCTCTTTAGCAGCAAATTATTAGCCTAAAGTTATTCCTCCGTCGCCTCCGTCAGGAATTAGGTCTGTCTCTGTAAAGGTGTAAAAGTTGTTCCTTTCACCCACGTTAACCGCAAGCTTTTTAAAGGCGTTAAACAGAGCATCTGCCTTTTCATTGGAGGAGGCCACAAGATAAACATACTCGCCGGAATCTACAACAAAGCTCTGCTCCGGACGAACACAAATCCATTTGCCTGAATTAAAGCCCTTGGCTATAAGGCCTTTGGCCTTGGACGCAGAGGCGGCATCCTTGCACTTTACAAGAGCGGCCTGGTGTGCAATGGAGCTAATAGCTGCGTTTTGAACATAAGCCTCTTTTACGTATTCCGTAAATTCCTCAGGAGTTAAGCCAAGTTTATCTTGGCAGGTTTCTGCTGTAATTGGGTCATCAAAGGTTTGGGGTAATGCTGCGTCGCCGCCTAGGGCGGTGTTTGCCTCATTTTTAATTGCGGTTAAAATGTCAGGCAAGGTGCCTGATAGCTTGCTCTCCTGCGGCTTTTTAGCGCAGCCTGCAAGTACAAAGCACAATACAAATACAATTGATAAAATACGATTTAGTGTTCTCATTGGTTTTTTCTCCTTTAAAATTAATAATTCGATATGCCTAATTAATGATTTATTCACATTATATCACAATAAAATTCAAATGTCAAGCTGTTTTTTCTAATTTTAAACAATATCAACACATTTTTAACAAGTTAGCTTAAAATTAACCACTTGCAAGTTTGCTATCTTATTATTATCTCAACTTTACAGGCTAATATTTATAGGCTATGCCTATGAAATGCATTTTTTTGTAACTCCATTGACAAAAAGCCTAATTTCTGCTATAATACAGCGGTGATTTCTTGTTTTAGTTAATGCGCTTGATTAAAAGAATCGAATGCCTGTGAGGATGTAACCATGGTAGATAGCTCTAATCGCAAAACTCTTGTAGTAATTACCAGTAATTACCCATGCCTGGCAAATTCCGAAATATTTATAGAGCCTGAAAGGCCTTATTGGAAGGGCTGGAAAGAGGTTGTTATCTATCCGGCCAGATTAGCCAGAGTAAACATTTTTTCTATTTTATCCCCGCTTTTTAATAAAGAATTTTATAAAGAAATATCCATTTTATTTAAGAGCCATAAATTTAGCTTTCATAACTTAAGCAGAGCCTTTTATATGCTTGCTAAATCAACTAAAATTTTTAGTGAAATATCCTTTATTATAAAAAAAAGAAAGCTTAGCAACTTTATATTTTATTCCTATTGGCTGCATTCAACTGCCATAACAGCTGTAAGATTACAGCGCAAATTTGGCGGTGCGGCCATTTCTAGGGTACACGGCATAGACCTTTATGAAGAGCGCAGCGGCGGATATTTGCCATATCGTAAATTTCTTTTTGAAAATCTTGATGCTATTTACCCCGATTGCATAAAAGGGCAAAAATATATGCAGCAGAAATATCCCTTGTATAAGGATATGTTTACGCTTAAATATCTTGGCTCAAATGACCATTCAGTGGCCGCATTTGAGCGTCAAAGGGACAGGCTTAACATAGTCAGCTGCAGCAATGTAATCCCCATTAAAAGAATACAGCTTCTGGCTAGGGCTCTTGCTACGGTGGACTTCCCCGTAAAATGGATACATTTTGGCAGCGGCTCGGCTCTTGAAAGTCTCAGTGAGGAGGTAGCTCTGCTGCCAGAGAATATCTCGGCCACACTGGCCGGCTTTACGCCTAATTCTGATGTACTTAAATACTATAAAATGCATAACGCAGATGTATTTGTGCACTGCTCTGAAACCGAGGGCATGTGCGTTTCTATAACCGAGGCCAACAGCTTTGGTATACCCATTATAGCTGCAGATGCCGGCGGTGTTTGCGAGCAGGTTTTTACAGGTAAAAACGGATTTTTATTGCCGAATGACTTTAAAATAGAAGAGCTTGCCGAAAAGCTGAGCTACTTTTTTAACGCCTCTGATGAGGAAATTGCCGCACTTAGAAAAGGTGCACGTGAGGTTTGGGAAACTTCATTTCAGGCTGAAAAAAACTTTACTGAGTTTAATAACATGCTGTTAAATTGGGAGGACGCCCCCCGCAGGAGTTAGAAAGGATGTATTAATGGAAGCAATAAAACAAATTCTCCGCTCCTTGCCCCAGCAATTAAAAAGTGTTACCAAAAAGGGTTTTTTTCATATATTAATCAGTAACACCCTTGTTAATATAATTGCTTTTCTCTCCTCCTCTTTAGTTGTAAAAGTACTAAGCAAGCAGGAATTCGGCGTTTTAGGCTTTGTTGACAATATAGTAGGATACATATTACTCTTTAATGCTATAGGCATGGCGAACTCAGTTTTGCGCTACTGCTCCATGACTGACGATTTAGCCCGAAAAGAGGCCATACTGCGCTTTTGCATCAAGATGGGCATTGTTATTGATTTAGTCCTAGTTGCTATATCCCTGCCTATTATTCTGTTTGTACCCATGAAGGACTTTGAAAACGCAAGGGGAGTTTTGATATTTGCAAGCTTTATACCTCTTGCTCACTTTTTATTTACCTGTTTTAGCTATTATCTGCGTTCCAACTTTCTTAACAAGGAGTTTTCAAAGGTATCTGTTCTTTTTACCCTTACAACAGCAGTAACACAGCTGTTACTGGCCTTAAAGCTGCGTGTGTTCGGCTCTATCTCGGGCAAATATGTTGCCTACATTGCCGCCATTGCGCTGGCTATGTGGATAATAAGCAGACATCTAAGCAAGGATACACAGGGCAAAAGGCTCAAGCCCCCCACCTTGGATTTAAAAGAGAAAAGAGCCATGATAATCTTTGCCATAGGTTCACTGGCAGGCTCCTCCTTTTCGCTTATAATGCCGCTTAACGAGCAGATTGTTGTAACAAATGTTTTAGGAAGCCGAATTTTAACCGCAAATTATAAGGCGGCATCTATCTTGCCCCAGAGTATACAGTTTATAACCAGCTCGGTTATGATTTTCATCTATCCCTATTTTGCAAGAAATTCCTTTAACGGCAAATGGATTTGGAAGCACTTTAAGCTTTTGACCTATGCTATGTCTGCGCTTATGATTTTAATTTCAATTATAGGCGTTATTGCCACTCCTTTTTTAATTCATGTAATGTTCAAGGATTCCTATAAAGACATTACTGGCCTAATGCGTTTTATGTGGGTGGTTTTTGGCATAAATGCAGCTATTCGAATGCCCGCCGGCAACATTCTGGGTGCAATTGGCGAGATTAAATTTAATCTTATTGTATCAATAGCTTCCTGCGTAGTTCATCTTGGCCTTGATTTGTTCTTTATATCTTATTTAGGAATAAACGGCGCAGTATACGCCCTTACTATAACCTATATTGCCTCCGGCTTACTAAATATAATATATTTATATAAGAAGGCTAAGGATAAAGAGAAGGTTATTCCTGCCTTGTAAAAATTAATTAATATCCTTGTGTTTTTTGGGTAAAGTTTGTTATATTTTTGTTATATTTTTTTCGAAAAAGGCTTGACAAACCAAGAAAATACAGTCTTGTATAATATTTTTAACCTGCATAAATAACTAACATCTCAAAACCCCCTTTTTAAGGGGGTTTTCAACCTTTTCAACAGAGTTTTCAACAATTTTGCAAAACTCACATGCAAATACTCAAAGTATAAAGCCTATAACTAAGCCATTTTTTAAAAATAGACTATGTATATCCTTCCTAAAACCTGCCAAAAATATTATATAGAAAGTGTTCTATCGGATGATGTATTGGAGGTAAAAGGTATGGTTAAAGGTGTAAATCGCTGCATTATTGAGGTTAAGGAGACAGGGAATCCCTTTTTTGAAAGGGTGATATGCTTTGTGCGTCCGGAGTACTGCTCAGAGGGCTTCCCTAAGCTGCACAAAACCGCCGAAAGGTATGTAAAAGGCCTCGCAGAGGAGGAGCACGGCAGGCACAAGAGCCTGCTGCGTACGCTGAAGGCTCTTGCTATTCCTGCCGCCTCCGCCTTAGCGGGGCTTGCAATAGGTTTTTTAGTTAATATTATTGTTTAATAACATCTCCACGGGCAACAACAATTTTATATCCAGCCGAGGCCACTCTGCGCTCAAGGCAATAGCGGCATTCGGCCGCCTCTTCCCCTGTGCAGATTTTATTGTCATACAGGGTGTAATCCTTCCTCACCTTAACAGGAGAGAGGTTTGGCATAACCACATTAGCCCCCGCCAGCAGGCCCTGCTCCCGTCCGTTTGGAGCAGCTGTGCCTAAGGCTGTGGTCGCGGGAATAAGCGCATAGGGGAACATTAAACGAAGAATAGAGATAAGCTTTAAGGTGATCTTTAAGCTGCCGCTCTTAAATTCATTGAATGGGGTATCCTTGTGTGTTAAATATGGGCCTATACCTATCATTGCTGGCTTTAATTCCTGCAAAAAGCGCAAATCCTCAATAAGATTTGCTGTGCTCTGATAGGGCGAGCCAACCATAAAGCCAGAGCCCACCTGATAGCCTATCTCCTTAAGGTTAAACAGGCACTGCTTGCGGTTCTCAAGGCTCATATTTGCGGGGTGCAGCTTGCCGTAATGCTCTGTATTGGCTGTTTCGTGCCTTAAGAGATAGCGGTTTGCTCCGGCCTCAAAGAATGACTGATAGTCCTGCTTAGGCCACTCCCCCAATGAGAGGGTTATGGCGCAATCAGGGTAGCCCGCCCTTATCTCACTAATGATTTCGCAGAGCAGCTCACTGCTGTAGTAGGAATCCTCTCCCCCTTGCAGCACAAAGGTGCGAAAGCCCAGCTCGTGGCCGGATTTGCAGCACTCCAGTATCTCTGCCTTGCTCAGACGGTAGCGGTTAACGTTGGTGTTGCCCCTGCGAATGCCACAGTAATAGCAGTTATTTTTACAATAGTTGCTCAACTCCACCAGGCCTCTGATGTAAACCTCCGTGCCGTAAATGCTGCGGCGGAGTTCATCGGCGGCCTTTCTTAATTCTTCATCGTATACCTCTGATTCCAGCAGCTCTAAAAGCTCTGCATCAGATAGATTTTGGGTGCTTTTTAACTTTTTTATCATTTGGGACTGTACCCTTCTTGTTTGCAGCCTTTATTATTTCTGAGCCATTCCTTCTTTGAAGAGCGACTCTTATGCCAAAGGCACTTGCTAAAATTACATATAAAAACCTTGTTCCGTTAACCACATCAGAGGTGAACACTAGCAAAAACAAGTTAAAAGCAATTAATATATAAATAATATACCACTTTGAAAAGCTTTCGGGTGCTATCTTGATGCCACGGTATATCTCCCTTATTGCAAATACAAGCGCAAACAGGAAAATAAGAATGCCGAACAAACCAAGCTCTGCCCATAGCTCTGTTAAAACAACATGGGGATAACCATAGCCATCTCTGTTGATGTAATAGGCCGAAAAGCTTCCTATTCCATAGCCCAGAATCGGCCTATCCTTAATCATCATCATTGATTTTTCAAAAAGTTTGGTTCTTGATGAAAATGGTCTGCTTTTAAATATTTTCTCCTTTTCTTCGTAGCTAAGGCTCATTCCCATGTCTTTAATTTCTTTAGGGCTATATAGCTGCTCTGATGTTTTTCCGTTTACAGCTATCAGCTTATTCATAACATCTTGTTCATGCTGAGACATTTCCTTTTGCGTTGAGGTGTGAGTTACATCCTCGCCGAAGATTTTTAGCCGCATAGTCAGTGTTTCTGTAAAGCCTAGAGCCGTAAAACCTGCAAATATTATTACAAAAGCACTAAATAGGCAGGCATAGCTTTTAAGTAACTTAACTTTGTTCTTAAATTTTACAAAAATTAACACGCACCACAATAGTGCTATAAAAATCAACACTGTACAAATAGTAAAACGGGCATATGACCTTAAAAGTGCGGCAAAACAAAGGGAGCTGCCTGCTAAATACAGTATTTTAGTCTTAAGTTTTTTTTCAAAAAGATAAAAAATCAGTAATGCAAAAAAAGCATAGCTTATATACCTTGAGGCAATTAAATAATCTGTTGCCAACGGCATAACAAAGTTTACCGGTTTTAATGGGAGCATTTCTATGAGCAAATCGGCAGAAAGAAAAATGCCGTATGCCGATACTGTTATAATAAGCCTTTTAATAGCTGCCCTGCTGTTGATTATCAAATAGCCCAGAGGGATAAGCGGCAGGCAAACAGAAAAGTATCGAACCAGCTTTTGCACCGAATATGCAGGGCTTATAGTGTACAAAAGCGAAATTGCCATAATCAAACCCAAGGCAAGAAAAAGCCCCGTTGCAAGCAAGCCCTGCTTGATTTGCGGCCTTTCACCTTTAAATGCTATGTTGCGTATAAGGAACAGAGCTGAAATAACGCAAAACAGCATTTGTAAATCTATAAGATTGTTTAGGAATATCAGTTCCTTAAACTGCCCTGTTACTACAGTTAAAAACAAGTATATTTCAGGGCTGGATAAGTATTCAAATATTTTGTTGGTATACTGCTTTCTGTTAATAATATTTATGTTGTCTCGCTCCTCTCTGTCAATTTTAGTGCTGCAGTCAAACCTTTATCTCAACGTCAAGCCCAAGCAGCTCTTCATTGGCCTTTAGCACAGGCTTAACCGCCTCCTCAAGGAACTCCTCAACCTGCTTTGGACTTCTTCCAACATACTTTTCAGGTGAGATTAAGGCCTTTAAAGCCTCTAGTGTAACGCCAAAAATCGGGTCGGCGGCTATGCGCTCCAGCAGGTCGTTTTCTAGGCCCTCTTCCTTTATGCGCTTGCCTGCAGCCATTGAATGAGTTCTTATCTGCTCGTGCAGCTCCTGCCTGTTGCCGCCCCGTTTAACAGCATCCATCATGATGTTTTCGGTGGCCATAAATGGCAGCTCCTTGCTTAAGTGTTGCTCTATAACCTTGGGATACACCACAAGTCCGTCGGCTACATTTAAATACAGGCTGAGTATAGCGTCAACGGCAAGAAAGGCCTCGGGCACAGAGAGCCGCTTGTTTGCGGAATCATCCAGAGTGCGCTCAAACCACTGTGTTGCCGCCGTGATTGCGGGGTTAAGGGCATCCACCATTACATATCTTGCGAGTGAGGCTATGCGCTCGCTGCGCATGGGATTGCGCTTATATGCCATTGCAGAAGAGCCTATCTGATTCTTTTCGAAGGGCTCCTCTATCTCCTTTAGATTTTGCAGCAGGCGTATATCGTTTGAAAATTTGGTTGCAGATTGCGCTATGCCTGAGAGTATGCTTAAAATCTGGCTGTCCAGCTTGCGGGAATAGGTCTGTCCTGAGACTGCAAAGCAATCAGAATAGCCCATTTTTTGCGCTATCTTTTTATCTGCCAAACGGCATTTTTCATGGTCGCCGTCGAATAGCTCAAGGAAGGAGGCCTGTGTGCCTGTTGTGCCCTTTGAGCCTAAAAGCTTTGCCTTTGAAAGCTGATATTCCACATCCTCCAAATCAAGGAGCAAGTCCTGTAACCAGAGCGCAGCCCTCTTCCCCACTGTTGTGGGCTGGGCAGGCTGATAGTGAGTAAACGCAAGGGTTGGAAGCTCACGGTATTCATAGGCAAATTTTGCAAGCACACTAATAACGTTGACAAGCTCTTTTTTAACAAGGCGCAAAGCCTCTGTCATTATTATTATATCCGTATTGTCGCCAACATAACAGGAGGTTGCTCCCAGATGTATTATACCTGCCGCCTTTGGGCACTGCTGCCCGTAAGCGTAAACATGGCTCATTACATCGTGCCTGACTTCCTTTTCCCTTGCCTGAGCAACCTCATAGTTGATGTCCTCAAGGTGGGCTTTAAGCTCGGCTATTTGCTCTGCTGTTATGTCCAAGCCCAATTCCTGCTCGGTTTCGGCCAGAGCAACCCACAGCTTGCGCCAGGTTTTAAACTTCATATCAGGCGAAAAGAGAGATTTCATCTCCTTGCTTGAATATCTTGAGCTAAGCGGGCTTTCGTATGTATTCTTCATAGATATTTGTCATCCTTAGACATAAATTTTGTAATGATACCGTCGGGATATTCGCCGCAAAAACAGGCTGAGCAATAGGGTATCTCTCTGCCGCAGAGCAGGCTGTCCAGCGAATTCTTGTTAAGAAAGCCCAAGGAGTCGGCATCAAGCATTTCTGCTATCTGCTCAACGGTGTAGTTGTTGGCTATAAGCTCCTCCTTTGAGGGTATATCTGTGCCGTAAAAGCAGGGCCAGCAGAACTCCGGTGAGCTTATGCGCAGGTGAACCTCTGTTGCGCCTGAATCTCTGAGCATGGTGACAATGCGCCGCATGGTTGTGCCTCTTACTATGGAGTCGTCCAGCATAACAATGCGCTTGCCTGCAACCACGCTGCGCAGAGCATTAAGCTTTAGGCGCACTGCGCTTGTCCTTTGGTTTTGCTCAGGTTGTATAAAGGTGCGGCCTATATAGCTGTTTTTAACCAAGCCCTTTTCATAGGGTATGCCTGATTGCTCAGCATAGCCTATTGCGGCATCAAGACCGGATTCCGGCACACCTATAACTAAATCTGCATCCACAGGGTGCTGCTTTGCAAGCTCCATGCCCGCCGCCTTGCGGGATTCATAAACAGATATGCCGTCTATAGTTGAATCTGAACGTGCAAAATATATGTACTCAAATATGCAATGAGCGGCTGTTTCTCCGCAGTTTGCCTTTATGCTGCGTGTGCCCTTTTCGTTGCAAATTACAATCTCACCTGGCTCAACATCTCTTACAAACTCTGCACCGCAGGCGTCCAGGGCACAGGATTCTGAGGCAAAAACTATTGCGCCGTCCTCTGTTTTGCCCATGCAAAGAGGGCGGAAGCCCTTTGGATCTCGGGCGGCTATTATTTTGCGTGGGCTCATTACAACAAGGGAATAAGCACCCTTAAGCTGTGTCATGGCTCTTTGTATGGCTGTTTCTATGTTATGGCTATTAATGCGCTCACGGGCGATAAGATAAGCTATAACCTCAGAATCTATGGTTGTTTGAAATATAGCACCCCTGTGCTCCAGCTCCTGCCTGAGCTCCATTGCATTGGTAAGATTGCCGTTGTGTGCAATAGCAAGCACACCTTTTATGTAACGCATAACCAAGGGCTGAGTATTCTCGTTAACCGAACCGCCGGAGGTAGAATATCTCACATGACCTATGGCTGCTTGTCCCTGAAGCTTTTTAAGGACATCCTTGTTAAAAACCTCACTCACCAGCCCCATGCCCTTGTGATAATCAATAAGGCCGCAGTCGTTAACCACTATGCCGCTGCTCTCCTGCCCCCTGTGCTGTAGGGCTATAAGCCCATGATAGGCCGCCTGAGCTACTGCAACGCCTTTTTTTGCGAATATGGCAAAAACTCCGCACTCCTCGTGGAGCTTGTCAGCTTTGACATCATGTGCCAGAGTGTCCGCAAACAAAACATTATGCGGGCTTCCTGTGCCGCTTTTAGGTTCTTTTTCAAGCTTTGTCTCCTGTGTTAAAAGCATATATTACCACCTTTTTTGCAATTCGTAATGCATAATTCGTAATGCGCAATTAAAGGATATTATAAATTAATTACAGCTTTAGCCTTTTGAATACCTCTGCGTAGGCCTCTTCAACGCCGCCTAAATCACGGCGGAATCTGTCCTTATCCAGCTTTTGCCTTGTGGCAATATCCCATAGTCGGCAGGTATCTGGAGAGATTTCATCAGCAAGAATCACTCTGCCATGATAGCGGCCAAACTCAATTTTAAAGTCGATAAGCTCTATGCCTATCTCCTTAAAGAAGGCAATTAGAACCTCGTTAACCTTGTATGCATAAACGCTTATGGTATCCAGCTCTTCCTGAGTTGCAGACTCTATGGCAAGAATCTGGCTGTCGTTAATCATTGGGTCGCCCAGCGCATCATCCTTAAGGCAGTATTCAAGGGTTGGATTTTTAAGCTTTGTGCCCTCTTCAACGCCGAATCTCTTTGAAAAGCTGCCTGCTGCTGTGTTCCTGATTATAACCTCCAGCGGCACAATAGATACCTTTTTAACAAGAGTTTCTCTGTCGCTAAGCTCCTCTACAAAGTGGTTTTCTACACCCTGCTTTGCAAGATATGCAAAGAGCAGGTTAGACATGCGGTTGTTTACCACACCCTTGCCTGCAATGCTGCCCTTTTTTTCGCCGTTAAAGGCTGTTGCGTCGTCCTTGTAATCTACAATGCACAAATCCTCATTCTCTGTTGCAAAAACCTTTTTTGCCTTGCCTTCATACAGTTGTTCACCTTTTATCATGATACTTTGCTCCTCCTATATAATATTAATTTTTAACATATAACTTTTCATATGGTCTGCTTGAAACAGGCTTAAGCTTTGTAAATTCTACAGCCATTGCAGCCTCATAATTTGCGCCGAAGTATTCGCAGTAGCGGCTTACATAGCCCCTAATTAGCTCCATATCCGCCGCTGTGCAGGGCACAGCCTCAACCTCTTTAGATACCTTGTTTGTATCATAGCGTCCTCTAATATAGATAACGCCGCCGTGCATACCTGTGCCGCAGTAATCGCCGATTGGGCCTTCCTTGCCGGCACCCTCCCCAAGGAGGATAATCACGCCGCCTGCCATATACTCCCCAAGATACGCACCTGCACAGCCGCCTATGATTAACACGGGCTTTGCTGCGCCGTATTCCTTCATGTGTATGCCGCTGCGCCAGCCCACATCATCCCTGATATAAACCTCGCCGTCACGCATACCATAGCCCACAGCGTCCCCGCAGCGGCCGTGTATTACTATCTCGCCGCCGCCCATAGTGTTTGCTGTGCCGTCCTGCCCGTTACCAAACACAACTATCCTGCCGCCGTTCATGTAACAGGCCATATCGTTGCCCGGAGTGCCCTTGATTAACAGGGTTTTACCCTTATCCATAGCTGCGCCAAGATAACGCTGACCCTCAACCTTTTCCAGAGTTATCTCTTTGTTATAGGCCAGAGCCTCTTTAATTTGCTCGTTGAGTTCCTTATAATGAATCCCTTTTGCGGTAAGTATCATTAAAACACCATATATTTAGAGAGCCTGCACATCAACACTGCTGCGCCTGCGCTCTACCTTTCATATTATTTTAAACTATATCTCCCTTAATGGCATCGCTGTTTAAAAACAGAGCTTCTTTTGTCACCCTATCGAAGGAGATAAACTCAGGATTTTCAAAAATCTCCTCATCAAGGCCGGAGAGCGGAAGCCTCTCCCTTATCACTGTGGTGTAAAGGCCGCCCCTTTCAATATCTCCAACCAGCATAAAGCCCTTAAGCAAGCCATCCTTGATTGAAAACCGCCTGTAGCCCTTATCGTTTATTATAATTTTAACCTCATAGCCCTCTTCCTCGCCGCCTATAACACCTGCTGTTAGCATGTGCAGGCCAAAGAGGTCTATTGCGTTCATTGCAAAGCTGCCCTCATAGCGTGTGTCTGCGCCGGCCATTACGCCTCCGGCGATTTTGCCCTGCTGAACAGCAGTTGGCCACAGAGCTATAACCTTGTTTTTGCCGTCAACTACATCAGGTGTAAGGGCGCAGTCTCCTGCTGCGTAAATATCCTCTATATTAGTTTGCATTTTATGGTCAATTACTATTCCCTTATCTATGAGGCAGCCCGCCTTTTGAGCTAGTTCTGTGTTGGGGCGCACTCCCACCGCCATAATAAGTATATCACAGGGCAGTGTTTTGCCTGATTTTAATGTTAAGCTCTCTACCTTGTCACTGCCGTTAAGCTGAACTGCTGTGTCGCCTGTAATAATATCTATGCCGTTATTTTCGGAGTGCTTTCTAACCAAGGAGCTTGCCTTTGTATCTAGTATTGTAGGTAATATCCTTTCGGCCAATTCAAGCACTGTAACGCTGCTGCACAGCTTTTTAAGGCCTTCGGCCGCCTTCATGCCTATAAGCCCGCCGCCTATGACAACAGCCTTCATTTCAGGCTTGGCATACTCCTTAATCTGCTTTGCACTCTCCATATTCATAAAGGTGAATATGTTTGCCTTGCCCTCTGCATTTTCAATATGAGGCACAAAGGGCTTGCTGCCTGTTGCAATAAGAAGCCTGTCGTAATCTATTTTTTTATCATCATTAAGTGTGATGTACTTTTGCTCAAGGTTAATATCAACAACCCTTTTACCTGTTAACAGATAGATAAAATTGTCAGTGTAAAAGCTCTTATCCTTATAATATATATCCTCTTCCTTAACCCTATCCTTTAAATAATAGGAGATAAGCGGACGCCCGTAAGCCTTGTAGTGCTCCTCTGTGACTATGACTATCTCTGCTGCTGTGTGGTACTTACGTATCTCCTGAGCTGCCGAAATACCTGCGGCACTGCAACCTATAATGATATATCTCATCTCTCTGCCTCCTCATAAATATCTACACAAACCAGCGCACGGTTAGGGCAATTTTGAACACAGGCGGGTGCTTCCTCCCCCTGACACAAATCGCACTTCATTGCAGCCCTTTCGTTAACTCTGATTATACCGTAAGGGCAGGCTGCAAGGCAGGTCATGCAGGCGACACAGCGTGTTTCGTCTGTAGATACCAGTCCTGTTTTAGGGTTTTTCTGCATTGCGCCTGTAATGCAGGCCTCTACACAGGCGGGAGACTCACAATGGCGGCACTGCAATGCCAGAGAGGCCTGATTATCTCCTTCTACCACAATGCGTGCGCTTGGCTCGGGAACTTCCTCTTTATATGCCTTAACTATGTTTTTAGTTTGGGAGTGCGCTGTTTTGCAATATACCTCGCAAAGCTTACAATTTAAGCAGAGGTTTTGCACAGCATATACCTTTTTCAAATACTTGACCTCCTGTATTAAAGGTTAGAGCGGCTTTCTTGCCGCAATAAACAAATCTATATCTTCAATAATATACTCCGTGCCTGTGGTGTGCAGAGCTTCATAGCAAGAAATTACATAGTCTGTTATGTCATATTGCTTAAACAGGCTTATCACCTCTGCGCCGGTGAGATTCTTTGCCGCCTTGTACATCTCCAGACAGAACACAAGAAACTTGCCTTCCTTGCTCATTTTCAGGCCTCCTCAGGGTAATTTATCACGCCTGTTTCTCTCTCCTCCTGGAACAGCTCAAACAGTGTGAGTGCGCTCAAGTGCCAAAGCTTGGTTTCTTCTTCCTCAAGCACCGTGTAAAGCTCTGAGGTGTAAAACAGCTCTACCGCTGTTTCCTCGCTTAGCTTATATTTTTCAATCACCATAGCTAAAACCTGCGGCACAAGAAAGATTAAAGCCGTGCTAAGCCTGCTTACTTCCATAACTACAGCTCCTTTTCATCTATAGTGCCTATATATTTCAAATACCCAAGGGCGTGCTCGCTTGTAAAAACCAGCTGATTAAACAGCCTTTTAATTTTAAGGCGGCTTATTGTCTCCTCTTTTGATAGAGCACCGTTTGCAAAAAGGGTAAATGTAAGAAAAATATCATCGTTAGCCACCGGGCCATAGATTAGCTCAAATGCTTTAGCTTTATAAGTGCCGTTGCGGTTGGCAGAGACAAAGTCCAGCCATGCTTCGTTAGGTGAATCAAACCTGAGCAGACTGCAAGCGGCAAAGGCTGATTTATCAAAGGTGTAGATGTTAACTGTTGGCCTTCCCTCGTGCTTTCTGCGCCTAAAAACCTTGTCAGCAAAGGAGATTGCCTGTTCTTTATTTTCGGTAGTGTAAAAACCGTTTCCAAAATCCAAGCTGCGGTTTTGCTCCACAAGCCTTGGCTCTTCTACAAGCATATTGCTGCCATGATAAAGTAACATCTCTCCCCCTAATACTACTCCCCTGCGTGCTTAATGCCTAAAATACGCAGCTCTGTTTCACTCAGGCCTATGCCCCTTAGCATTAGCCTGTTGCCCTTAAGGCTCTCTATTGCGTTAATGCCCATGCCGCCCAGCATCTCTTGGATTTCATGATTCCATGCCTTGAGCAGGTTTGCCACTCTTTCGGCGTAAATATCAGGATTCAAACGGCGGGTTAAGTCCTCCCTTTGGGTGGCTATACCCCAATTGCAAAGGCCTGTGTGGCAGGTTCTGCACATATGGCAGCCCATTGCAATGAGCACGGCGGAGGCTATATATACGGCGTCTGCACCCAAGGCTATGGCCTTGACTACATCTGCACTGTTGTGTATACTTCCTGTGCATACTATTGAGACCTGATGGCGTATGCTCTCATCTCTGAGCCTTTGGTCAACGCTGGCAAGAGCCAGCTCTATGGGTATGCCCACATTCTCCAAAAGGCGTGTGGGAGCAGCTCCTGTGCCGCCCTTGTAGCCGTCTATGACCAATATATCTGCACCTGCCCGCACACAGCCGGAGGCTATAGCCGCCACGTTGTGTACAGCGGCAATTTTAACAGATACAGGCTTTTTGTAATCCGTGGCCTCTTTTAAGGAGTAAATCAGCTGGCGCAAATCCTCAATGGAGTAGATGTCATGGTGGGGTGCGGGAGAGATTGCATCTGTGCCCTTGGGTATGGTTCTGGCCTGACTTACGTCCTCGTTGACCTTTTCCCCCGGGACATGCCCGCCTATACCTGGCTTTGCTCCCTGCCCTATCTTGATTTCTATAATTCTGCCGTTATTCAGGTATTCCTTATTAACGCCAAAACGGCCGGAGGCCACCTGAATTACAGCCCTGTTCTTGTATCCGATTAAATCCCTGTGCATACCGCCCTCACCTGTGTTAAACAGGGTGTTGCACTCCTCGGCGGCTCTGGCCAAGCTCTTTTGTGCATTGAGGGAAATTGAACCAAAGGACATGGCTGAAATCATAATAGGAATATCAAGCTCCACCTGAGGCGGCAGCTTTTCCTTGAGTGTGCCGTCTGCGTTAAACTCCAGCTTGGAGGGCTTTCTGCCCAGATAAACCCTTGTCTCCATAGGCTCACGCAGCGGGTCTATAGATGGGTTTGTAACCTGTGAGGCGTTGAGGAGTATCCTATCAAAATAGCTGGGATGATTGGCAGGGTTGCCCATGGCAGAGAGCAGCACGCCCCCGCTGAGAGCCTGCTTTTCAACCTCCTTGACCGCCTTTTGAGTCCAGTTGTAATTCAGGCGCAGCTCATTGGGATTGTGGCGTATATGCAGGGCATTTGTTGGGCACAGAGCCACACAACGCTGGCAGTTAACGCAGTTTTCCTCCTCTGCACGGAGCTTGCCCTTTTCCTCGTCAATTATATGAACCTTGTTGGAGCACTGCCTTGCACAGGCACCGCAGGCTATGCAGCGTTCTTCATCACGATAAACCATAAATTCAGGTGCATAGTATCTCATTATTCACCCTCCACTCTTACAATAACAGGCTTGCCGCCCTCTACAGGCCATAGGCTATCCAGCTCAGGGGCTATTCTTCGAATTGCCGATTCCTCACTGGCTAAATAGAGGGTATCATCCTTCTCAGCAGCAATGAGCGAGCGTAGCTTAAGCCTGTCATTTAAGGCCATCAAGCCGCCGTCAAAGCCCAATATAATTGAAAAAGGCCCGTTAACAAGCGCACTTGAATACACACTGCGCAGGGCGGTGTAGTACTCCCGCTTTTCCTCGGGCATGTTCTCTATAGCCTTCCACATAGGAGCGGCTATAACGTCCGCTGCCGCCTCTAGGGTGAGGCCGTGCTTGCGAACCAGCAAATCGAAAAGATAGGTTATAACCTCTGTATCTGTTTGAAGGGCGCAGTCATAGCCAAACATCTCTACATACCGCCTGTTTGCGTCGTATGAGGAGATTTCTCCGTTGTGAACTATAGACCAGTCCAGCAGAGTAAAGGGGTGCGCACCGCCCCACCAGCCCGGAGTGTTTGTGGGAAAGCGGCCGTGTGCTGTCCATAAATAGCCCTTATAATCCTCAAGCCTGTAGAATTCGCCCACGTCCTCGGGGTATCCGACAGCCTTAAATGCGCCCATGTTCTTGCCTGAGGAGAAGATGTATGCCCCGGGGAAGGCCTCGCTGTTCATGTGTATTACATGGCGTGTGACGTATTCCTCGTGGGTAAGCTCCGGCTCGGCCATTCTTGCCTCCTCCAGCTTTATGTGGCTGGGAACGGCAAAATAACGCCAAATGCAGGGTGATTTTTTGATGTTTGAGGTTTTGTCTGTGGGGATAATCCCCGCTGTTTCAACATCAAAATAGATGTTGATGTACTCCTCTGCCTTAGCCCTTGCCTCTCTGCAATCAAAAAAGATATGCAGGGCAAAGTGCTCTTTATATTTGGGATAGATGCCATAGGCTGCAAAGCCGCCGCCAAGGCCGTTTGAACGCTCGTGCATAAGGGCGATAGACTTGATAATGTCTGCACCCGAAAAGCGTTTGCCCTTCTTGTTAATAATCCCGCTGATAGCACAGCCGGAGGGAATTCTAACTTGGCCTTCTTTTTGAATCATATATAAATAAGCCTCCCAATGCTTTAAAAAAATGTTCCCGGCATAGTATAAAACATACCGAGAACATCCTCGAACCTAAAGTTATTTTACTACAGATTCAAAATAATATCAAGTGCTTTTAGTGATATTTGTTAAAAAACACAGTTTTAATTTGTGGAAGTTGAAAAAAAGTTAGGCTTGATTATGTTAAATTAATGCTTATAGGAGTTTAGCCAAGTGAGTTTGCCCAATTTTCTAAAACATTTACTTTTTGCGTTTTAATACGTTAAACTCGCTGTTGCATATTACTGAGCTTTGTTGTATAATTATTGCGGGATTTTTATGTGTGATATGCTGGAGGAGAACTCAAATGGCTAAAGCTAAAAAAGACAAAACCTCACTCGTCACTGGCAATACATCAGCGATTGACGATAAGCGTGTCGTTGAAATAATCGAAAACCGAAAATTTCGTGCGGCTTCTTACGCCAACAGCGAAGTCACCTTGATGTTTTGGGAAGTCGGCAAATATATCGGCTCTGTGCTGCTTGACGGCGAACGTGCTAAATATGGCAGAAAAATTGTTGCGACACTGTCGCAACAATTGATGGAACGCTATGGAACTATCTTCGAGAGAACAAAAATCACGAGGAGAATTGAAGGATGATTACTGCTAACCCTTATGATAATTGCCCCATCTTTGAAAACGAAAACTTTCTGATACGTATGGTTGCTGTGGATGATGCGGAGGATTTACTGCCAGTCTATGCACAACCCAACGAAAGCGTTGAAACCAATTCTTTCAACTGTACCTATGGCTATGGCAGCAGAACGCTTGACGAGATAAAGGATTTCATTCAAGGTTGGCTTGATGAATATGCTAAGCGGCATTTTGTGCGTTGGAGTGTTGTAGGAAAGCAAAGCGGAAAAGCCATTGGCACAATAGAATTATTCAACAGACAGGCAAATGATTTCTTTAACAATTGTGCAATTTTGCGGCTTGACCTGCATAACGATTTTGAGCAAACGGCGATAATTGAGGAAGTTTTAGCTTTGTTATTGTCAAGCACGTTCACGTTGTTTGAATGCCCGATAATTGCGACAAAAGTTGCTCCGACTGCAAAAGGACGCATGGAAGCGTTAAAAAGATTGAAATTTTTTCCAACAGAGGAAAAAGCCGTAGGCAGAGAGGCTTCCTTTGACGGATTTTGGATATTGAAGGCGGCAACATATAACCCTGCCTAACAAAAAAGCCAGCACACCGCCCCAAAAGCAGTGTGCTGGCAAAATTTTATACTAAAACTCAATACTTCTGCAAATAATTATCAATCTCCCACTGAGAAATGCTAATGCGGTAGGAATCCCATTCGGCTTTTTTGCTCTCGATATACTTTTCTGTTACATGCTCCCCAAGAGCACCCTTTATAACATCATTCTTTTCAAAGGCTGCAATTGCCTCCTCAAGGCTGCCGGGCAAGCTCTCTATTCCGTCTGCGGCTCTCTCCTCAGGGCTCATGTGGAAGATGTTCTTCATATCCACACCTGCGGGAGGTGTCAGCTTGTTTTTAATGCCGTCTAAACCGGCTGCAAGACAGGCGGCAAGCTCAAGATAGGGGTTACATGCTGGGTCGGGACAGCGCAGCTCTATGCGTGTTCCCTGCCCTCTGGAGGCGGGGATTCTTATAAGTGAGCTGCGGTTAGCGGCTGACCATGAGATATAGCAGGGAGCTTCATACCCCGGGACAAGCCTCTTGTAAGAGTTAACCAGCGGATTTGTAATAACGGCCATGCCCTTGATATTCTTAAGCAAGCCGGCGATAAACTGATATGCAACCTCTGAAAGGCCAAGGGAATCGGAGGGGTCATAGAAGGCGTTATTGCCGTCTAAGGTAGAGAGTGACATGTTGGTGTGCATACCTGAGCCGTTTATGCCCGCAATTGGCTTGGGCATAAAGGTTGCACGCAAGCCGTGGCTTTTTGCTATGGTTTTAACAACCAGCTTAAAGGTCATTATATTATCGGCAGAGGTGAGCGCATCTGCATATTTAAAGTCAACCTCATGCTGAGCGGGAGCAACCTCGTGGTGAGAGGCCTCAACCTCATAGCCCATATCCTCAAGGGCAAGACAGATGCTGCGGCGGCAATCGCTGCCTAAATCGGCGGGAGAGACCTCAAAGTAACCGGCCTCATCATGGCTGATAAGTGTAGATTTGCCTGCATCATCTGCATTAAACACAAAAAACTCACACTCAGGGCCTACATTCAATGTGTAACCAAGCTCCTCTGCCTCCTTAAGAACCTTCTTAAGCACGCCTCTAGGGTCGCCTTCAAAGGGCTGGCCGTCGGGAGTATACACATCGCAGATAAGCCTTGCAACTCTATTTTCGTCAGGACTCCAGGGCAGCACGGTAAAGGTGTTGTAATCGGGGCGCAGGTACATGTCAGATTCCTCAATGCGCACAAAGCCCTCAATTGAAGAGCCGTCAAACATGCACTCATTGTTAAGGGATTTTTCCAGTTGGCTGCGTGTTATTGCAACATTTTTGAGCGAGCCTAGAATATCCGTAAACTGCAAGCGGATAAAGCGCACGTCGTTTTCATCTGCGATTCTAATTATGTCCTCTTTAGTGTAAGCCATAGTTATTTCCTCCTAAATTTCAAAAAAAATTAGGGCACTCCGCCTAATGCACGGAACGCCCTTGTTCTCTATGTTATCATTATATTATAGGATTTTGTTTTTGTCAAGGATTTTTATGTACAAGTTCATCAACACAGGCTGTTGAATTTTGTAGATTTCGACAGATTCATAGCATATTAGAGAAGCTGCAGTTAATTGTTAACCTCTATCACTAAAATTGCATATAATACAATAAAAAACAGTAAAGGAAAGTGTTCTATGTCCAATAGCTATCCCTTTGAGCTTATGCCTCTACCCTATGATTACTCTGCGCTTGAGCCTTATATTGATACCCTTACCATGCAGCTGCATCATGACAGACACCTTAAAACATACGTAACTAATCTAAACAATACCCTTGCAAATTACCCCCAATATCAAGGCTGGAGTCTTGAAAGGCTTGTTACCGAATGGCCAAGACTGCCCGCCGCCATTAGTGAGGAGATTCGACACAATGCAGGCGGAGTTTATAACCACCAGTTCTTTTTTAATGAGATGGCAGGCAAGCCCTTAAGCCCCTCCGGCTCATTATATGAGGGTATAACTGCCTCTTTTGGCAGTATGGATGCCTTTAAAAAGAAGTTCACTGATGCCGCATTAGGCGTGTTTGGCTCGGGCTATACCTGGCTGGTTGCCAACAGAAGCGGCAGAATGGGCATAATCACAACTGCAAATCAGGATACTCCCCTGATTAAAGGGCTAAAGCCCCTGCTCTGCCTTGATGTATGGGAGCACGCCTATTATTTAAAGCATTATAATGTGCGTGCCGATTATATTAATGATTGGCTGGAGCTTCTTTCAAATTAAAAGCTGGGTGTTTAAATAAACAATTGAGTAGCTATAAAAAAACGCAGGGGCAGACCTATGTGTCTGCCCAAAGACGGAAAATTTACGGTAATCTGGGCAGACACATAGGTCTGCCCCTACGAACCGTAAAGGTTTAGCAGTTACAGAGTACTACATTATAGCCTAATTGGCACAGAACGGCCTATAATAAGGCTGTTTGGGCTTACGGCACAATCCAGTGCCGCAAGCTTAACTCCCGCCTCCTGAGCAGTTGCAAGAGCTGCACCAAATTCGGGGTGAGTTTTGTTGTTCGGCGTAAAATACAGCACACCATTCATCTGGATTACAAACACGGCATGTGCCTCGTAGCCCTCACCTATGCACTGCGCCAGCTCGTTAAGATGCTTAACTCCTCTCAGGGTAGGCGCATCAGGGAACAGCACAACCCCGTTCTCTTCCAGAGTGACGCCCTTTACCTCTATGAAGATTTTGCACTCTCCCGCCTCAACATAAAAATCAAAGCGTGAGCTGCCATATTTTGCCTCAGGCTTTATAAGTGTGATATTTTTAATGTATAAACCCCTTTGCAGATACTCCAGAAACACCTTGTTAGGGGCTTGACTATCCATGTTTATCAGGCGTTTGCCCTTCATTACAGCAATTAAATCATATTTTGTGGAGCGGTTGGGATTTTCAGCCTTTTGCAGATACACCTCAGCCCCTAAAACAAGCAATTCTTTGCAGCGTCCTGTGTTTTTTACATGGGCAATTTCAATTTTGCCGTCAAGCTCTACCTCGGCAATAAAGCGGTTGGGGCGGGAGATGAAGGTTCCTGTGTGGATGTTGTTATAAATCACAATTTTCCTCTTTTGTTAACTGGGATAGCAATATGCGTTAACCCGTTCAAATTCATAGTCATACTTGCTCATGGTTGTATCTCTGCAGCTTGTAATCAGTAAGAATTTTTTGTCTCATCTCTTTAAAAGATACCTTACCACACAACACGTTGCGCATATCTTCCTTATCCTCATCAGTCAGCGGCATACCCTCTATTGCCATTGTTCCGTTAACCTCACGAATGCTTCTCTATATTTGCTCTTCGCTCATATAATACACCGCCCATTCTGTTTTCTTAATCTTAATTATACTCAAAAGCAGAAAAATATCAAGGCTTTTCTGTTAGCTTGTATATTTTAGCACACGGGCAGGATTCCCGCCAACCACCGCATAATCAGGCACATCCTTTGTTACAACGCTTCTTAATCCAGACATGGCTTATCTCTCCAAACACGATTTTGCGGTAAACATGCTCTTCTGCATAGGCGGCGTTGATGTAGTCTCTGGCCTCCTGAGTGCAAAAGCTCTCCGGCTCTCCTGTTAGCTGTGCCGTTAGCTTGCATTCGACTATTAGCTTGGCTTCTTCAAAGGATATATTGCCGGATGGAGTTACTATGCCGGTCAGCTCAGATTCCTGCATCTTATTGCAGCTTTTACCGCAGCCGCTTGCCAAAGCCAGCAGCTGCTTTTTGTGCTCCTCTGGGAAGTAGGATAGTGTATAGCTTTGCGCCTGATTAATCAGCTCTAGGGTGTATCTATCCTCCCTGATAAAGCACCAAGTGCCGGGCTTTCTAAAAATAAGCCCGAATCCGCCGCCGCTGCCCACCATGGAGTTGTAATGCTCCGCCTTGCCTGCGGTAATGGCGTAAAAATCCTTGCCTACCAGTTTAAATTCGTTGAAGCTATCCATCATTTCTTCCGGTGTAAGCTCTGTAAAAAGCTCTTCAAAGCGCATATGCTTAATCTCCTTAACACGATACAATTTTGCTTCCTTGGAAGCTATATCTAGGATAGCATAAAATTATTTCCTTGTCAACAATTATTTTGTTGACAAGGAAATAATTATGCAGACGACTGCACACTTTTATATCTCAATTTTTTTAATCTCTGCATCCAAATGATTGCTGTACTTTTTCGCAAAGCTAAGCATATCAGCCATTTGCGCCTCGCTTATCTGCGCAAAAACAGAATTATCCCTATTGCGAAATTCTTCATGCAACCCCTCATGGATTTCAAAAATCGCCCTGCCCTGCTCCGTGAGCCTAAAATAGACCTCCTTTTTGTTTTCGGGCTTTTGGTAGCTTTTAAGCAAGCCTTTTGCTATGAGCTTTTTTGAAAGCTTGCTTATTGCTCCACTGGTCATATAAAATGCCTCGGCAAGCTTTGTCACGTTGGAATCTGCGTTTTTTCCTATGTATTCAATACAATGTATTTCAGAGGATTTATACCCCGCCAGAGCAAGCTCCATTTTTTGCTTGTTGAGCCACTCCAGCTTGTTTATCACGCCTCTAAAGCTACCTATTAGCTGTGCCTGTTTATCCACGGTCTTTACACCTACTTATTTTAGCATTGATTACATCATAGCACAGCATTGCTTCCTTGTCAATAATTTATGCTATACTATATTAACCTTATATTTCTCCAGCCAATAGTTCATCTGCAAAAAGTAGGCTACAGTTTGAGGCGTTGTCATAAGCTGGCCATACCAAGGCTGGGCGTTTTCTGCTTGTATGAGTTTTTCCAACTCCTCCTTCTTGACTATCTGCAAAATTGGTGCATTATTGTTTGATATAATCTCAAGCAGACGCCTTGAAACCTCCGCCATATACTCCGGATTGTGTGTTTTGGGGTAGGGACTTTTTTTACGCCAGAGAACCTCCTCCGGCAGATAACCTCGCATGGCCTCCCGAAGTAAGCCCTTTTCGGTGTTTTTGTAGTCCTTAAATGCCCAAGGGACACTGTAAAGGTATTCAGCTATACGGTAATCGCAGTAGGGCACTCTGACCTCAAGGCCGCTGTACATGCTCATTCGGTCTTTTCTGTCAAGCAGTGTTTGCATAAACCAGCTCATATTGAGCACAACCATCTCACGCATACGCCTTTCATTTGAGCTTATACCGTTAGCTATATCCGCAGTAGCAAGTGTTGCTTTATATTTTTCATAAACATATTCTTTAGGGTTGATTTGCGCTGCAATGTCATCGTTTAAAAATTGAGCACGGTAAGCTGTGGATTGCGCCCAAGGGAAGCCGTCTATCATGCGGATTTCAGGGTCACGATACCAAGGATAACCTCCAAATAGCTCATCGGCGCATTCGCCGCTAAGTGCCACAGTGCCAAACTTTTTAATCTCCTTGCAAAACAGCAAAAGTGAGGAATCCACATCTGCCATTCCGGGCAAATCCCTTGCGTCAACGGCCTCATAAAGAGCGTCGACTAAAGCAGGAGTTTCCAAGATTACATCATGATGCACAGCTCCAAGATATTCGTTCATGCGGGCAATAAAGCTCCTATCGCTGTTTGGCTGGAATTTGCTTGCCTTAAAGTATTGCTCATTGTTGAGGTAATCTACAGAAAAGGTGTGTAGCTCTTGGCCTTTACTCTTAAAATACTGTGCGGCGATTGATGAAATCAGGCTGGAATCTAAGCCCCCTGAAAGGAAGGTGCACACAGGGACATCTGCAACCAGCTGCCTGTTAATGGCATCTGTAACAAGATGTCTAACCTTTTCTGCCGCCTGAGCAAAGCTGTCTCCAAACGCCCTGTCCTCAAGCTTCCAATATTGGCGCAGTGTTAGCTTTCCATTCTCAAAATAGCCGCAGTGGGCAGGTTTAAGCTCCTCTATTCCCTTGAAGATGCCGTATCCCGGGGTTCTTCCAGGGCCTATAAGCATTAGCTCTGATATGGATTCTATGTCTATATCATGTCTAACATAGGGGTGCGCAAGCAGTGCTTTTAGCTCAGAT
Organism: Oscillospiraceae bacterium; assembly: GCA_031269595.1. GTDB lineage: Bacteria > Bacillota > Clostridia > Oscillospirales > Acutalibacteraceae > JAISYX01. Next base: position 3,138 of record JAISYX010000059.1, on the reverse strand, counting down.
GCAAAGAGCATACGCTTGCGTCTGACTGTAAAGAAAAGCGGCTTTACACCAATTCTGTCCCTCGCCAAAAAGAGCCTGTGCCTGCTCTTTTCCCAAATTGCAAAGGCAAATATGCCGTTAAGCCGTTCAACACAGGAAGCACCCCAGTGCACATAGGCTTTTAACAGCACCTCGGTATCCGAATGCCCTTCGAATATAAAGCCCGCCAGCTTTAGTTCCTGACGCAGCTCCTCTGTGTTGTACAGCTCCCCGTTATAAACTATATCGAATTGCTCGCCCTTACCCTCATAGTGCATAGGCTGGCGGCCGCCCTCTAAATCTACAACAGAGAGCCGTGTATGTATCAGCGCAGCTTCGTCTTGAATGGTGATTCCGTCTTGGTCAGGGCCTCTTCTGCGCAGAGTATCCTGCATACTTTTTAGAACCTCAGTTTTGTGGACATAGCCAATTTCTCCTGCTATAGAGCACATACTCTCACCCCTATATTTTTTATTACATTATATGCGGTTCAGCGGGAATATGTGCTTTGATAAAAATAGGCTGGTGCTGTTTAATAGCACCAGCCCTAGCATAAGCTTTTAAAGTATATGCCTGAGAACGGCAGTACTGATCTACAAACAAATTATGTTGACTCATCCAATATTTGCATAAATGCTTTATTCCCATTTTCTTTTGCATAATCATAGGCGGTTTTTCCGTAAATATCCTTTAAATTAGGATTGGCTCCACATGATAAAAGATATTTCAAATCATCCGTTGTATGATATTCATCAAATTGCTCAGTAAATGCTATTAATGGGGTTTGTTTCTCTCGGTTTTTATTGCTATTCACGTTAAAATCTTTCTGCTCTATCAAAAAACGAATAAAATAAGAGTTCCCGTGAAGACATGACCTATACAAAATATCGCCAATTCCCATGTTATCTTTATATATATCCACGCCTGAACTTTCAAGCATCTCCAATAGTTTAACAGCATTAGGTGTGTGTCTCTTGTCGCTTATTATGCTATCAAACTCTGTATCTTCCAAAGCCATTAGCGCATTATAACATTCCACTCCCCCAATTTTCTGGGTGTAGTTAACATCTGCACCCTTATCAATAAGCAATTTGGCTATCTCCAAATTAGAATCCTCCTTGCACTCCATAGCACATATGAGCGGGGATTTGTTTGCGGAACGATTTGTGACATAGTTCACATCCGCACCATGCTCAATGAGCTTTTTTACAGCACCATCTTTTCCTGTGTAACAAGCATATTGTAAGGGGGTATAACCGGAAGATTCTGTCAGTGCGGAAAAAAGGTCACCTTGGGTTACGCTATTCAAGTTCCCGGATTTAGATTCAAGCAGTTTATCCAATTTTGCATCATCATTATTTTCGATTGCTTGGACAACCTTCTTCGCATAGCTTTCATTGCTTGTGCATCCACATAGTGCATAAGTTATAAAACAAGCACAAATAGCAACCGAAGATAATTTAAAAAATCTATTTAACATTAGTCTTTCCTTCTTTCGTGTTGTAGCTATACCTGTCGAGTGTTCCACTGCACCATGTCAGCGGTAACCTGCCTAATCTCTTAAGCCTTTCCACCTGAACCGTTCCAAGCTCACATGCCCGTTAAGCTCAAATTCTACGCCCTCTGCCTCCAGCATACTGCGCTGGGCGTCACTGCCGCCAAAGGCAAAGCCCTCGCACACTTCTCCAAATCGGTTGAGCACCCTGTGGCAGGGAATTACGCCAAACTCAGGGTTAGCATGCAGCGCATATCCAACCACTCTGCTCCACTTTGGATTCCCCGCAAGCATGGCAATCTGCCCATAAGTTGCAACCCTTCCGCTGGGAATCTGCTTGACTATTTCATATATTTGCGCAAAGCTGTTCATGGTCAATCTCTCCTTAATTTAATCGGCAAGAAGCTCGCCCATCTCGGGGTGCTTCTCAAACCATTTGAGTGCGTAGGCGCAGTTGGGCTTAGCTTTGCGTCCATCCGCCTTTAATGCCTCTGTCAATGCCATCAGCAGCTTGTCCGCGACCCCTTGCCCTCTAAGTGATTCATCCACAAAAGTACGGGTAATTGCAACAGTGTGCTCGCTCTCCTGAGGAAAGAGCACCTCTGCAAGCAGCTTGCCAGACTTGTCAATATGATAAATGCGGTTAGTTTCAATTGTAAAATCCATTTTATCGTCCTCCTGATTGGCTGGTTTCTTAAGACTTGCACGGCTATTTTAAGAATTTGCCGTTCGTCTCTTATTAAGTATACAGCCAAATTGCAGGCTTTTCAATGAAATTCTTAAAATCTTAAAAATTTTTACACAAGAAAATGCATGATAGTATTGACTTTTAGGTTCTAAAGTGATAATATATACAAGGAAATTTTATTGCGGAATTGTGTAATGGTAGCACGGCAGACTCTGACTCTGTTTGTCTGGGTTCAAATCCTAGTTCCGCAGCCAATGCTCTGAAAGCCTGTAGTTATGCGGTTTTCAGGGCTTTTTATTTGTATAAATAACCTGTGTTTTTTCGCTTGAAATCGTTCTGGATTGACCAAAAATTGACCAAAATTCCTAATGTTAAGTTTTGTTAACTCCCAACTTTAAGCATCTGCCCCATGCTGTTTGCCATATAATGTGAAGTCAAGACGATTGGCGGAATTTGCGAGCTTAGGCGGATTTTTTTGATTACTGTAAAAAGATTCTCTTTAAAGATAGTCCACCCACAAAATCATATTATATGACATTAATAACAAATTTCATCACTTATTGACAAACGCACCAATTGCTCCCATTGCAACAGTTATAGCCAAAACAATCATTCCTGCAATATCAATGACTTTATCAAGTGCAGGGGTTAAAAATCCTGCTGTCGCAATAGCAAGACAAACTAAACAGGGAATAAAGCAAAGATGGTATGCAGCATAGACACGCTTGAATTTTATTGGATTGGAAGAATTACTCAGCATCCAATCGTAACGCTTTTTTCTTGTGGGTTTTTCTGTTCTATTTTCTCTTCGATAATTCTGTACATCAAAAGCACTTATTCCTGCAGTGCTACACACTATCCTCCAGAGCCAATGTAAACTTACCCATGTTATTGGAATCAACAGAGCAATAAAGATAAATCCGCTTATTGACCGCTC
>JAISYX010000023.1 GCA_031269595.1 Oscillospiraceae bacterium | reverse complement strand
CAGTAATATTGCTTTTTGCCCTTTATAACACGTGGGTCGCTTTTGCTGGTAATGCAGTTTGCACATTCTGAACATCTTGACATATTAAACACCACCATTTAAATAATGTATAATTAATAATACATAATGTATAATTAAGGTGACAGTTGAAAATTAAGGAGCTAGAGCTACCGTTGTAACCTGGCTCCCTCTGAGAGGGAGCCAGTTGGCGAGAAAGCTTCTTGCCTCTTGTCTCTTGCCTCTAGTTGTTAGCCCCTATTCTTTTCTCTAATTACAAACCTTATGGGCGTGCCCTCCATGCCGAAGGTCTCTCTTATTCGGTTTTCAAGGTATCTCTGGTATGAAAAGTGGAACAAATCTGAATTATTTACAAAGCATACAAAGGTTGGCGGCCTTACAGAGGCCTGAGTCATATAATAAATTTTAAGCCTCTTCCCCTTATCGGAGGGGGGCTGTACCCTTGCCGTTGCGTCGGCCAGCAGGTCGTTTAGCATTCCTGTGCCTATGCGCATTGCGCACATATCGTTAACATATTTTATAAGCTCAAACAGCCTGTCTACTCTCATTCCGGTTTTTGCCGAGATGAAGATGATAGGCGCATAGGACATAAAGGAAAAATCGGCCTCCAGCTTTTTGCGGAACTCTGCCATGGTTTTGCCGTCCTTTTCGATTGCATCCCATTTATTTACAGCTATAATGCAGCCCTTGCCTTGCTCGTGAGCAAGCCCTGCAACCTTGGAATCCTGCTCGGTGTAGCCCTCTGTTGCGTCTATCATTATTACGCACACATCGGCTCTTTCAACAGCCATGTTGGCTCTTATTACACTGTATTTTTCGATTTTGTCATCTATGCGGCTCTTGCGGCGCAGGCCTGCCGTGTCAATGAATAAAAAGCTGCCGAACTTGTTTTCAATGTGGCTGTCAATGGCGTCTCTGGTAGTTCCGGCTATGTCCGAGACTATAACTCTATTTTCACCCGCAACCTTATTAACAAGGGAGGATTTGCCCGCATTTGGCTTGCCGATTACGGCTACCTTTATGGTGCTGTCCTCGTCTTCCTCCTCCTCAGCGGGGGGAAGATGCTCAAAAACGGCATCCAGCAAATCGCCTGTACCGTGCCCGTGAGCCGCCGAAACAGCAATTGGGTCGCCTAAGCCAAGGTTGTAGAACTCATAAAATTCAGGGGGGGGAGCACCTATAGTGTCACATTTGTTTACGCAAAGTACTATAGGCTTGCGGCTCTTTTGCAGCATAGAGGCCACCTCTGAATCGGTTGAAACCACGCCGTCACGAATATCCGTTACCAATATAATTGCATCAGCCGAATCAATTGCAAGCTGAGCCTGAGCACGCATTTGCGAGAGGATAACATCATCTGAATAGGGCTCGATTCCGCCTGTGTCAATGAGCATAAATTTGCGGTTAAGCCATTCGCTGTCGGCAAAAATCCTATCACGAGTGACCCCCGGGGTATCCTCAACAATAGAGATGCGCCTTCCGGCTAATTTATTGAAAAGTGTGGATTTGCCAACATTAGGCCGCCCCACAACGGCGATTATAGGTTTTGACATTACTTGTTCCCTTTCAAGGTTCGTTTATTAGTGCTTCCAAAAGTGCAAAGCCGTCGATATTAACCGCCTTAACAGGCGCACCAAGAGCTTTTTCTACATCCTGAGGGGTGAGGTCGTCCAAGAACATATCACCCTCACGCCGCAGCATAACGGCGGGAATAAGCAGCCTTGAGCCAAGCTTCAAGCCCTTTAAGCCCCTGATTAAATCACCGCCTGTAAGCAATCCGGCAACGTCGATTAATTCACCGAAGAAGTGATTTTCAATGCCTACAACATTACACTCTAAATTATGCCATTTTTGCCTTGCATAGTCAATAAGTTTAGATAAAAATTTACAAGCTGATTTACCTGTTGCAATTGTTAAAAATCGGTGTTTGTCGTCGCCCTCTGCTTCATCAACGGCCAATTTGAAGCTGTCGGCAAGGTCGGCCATAAGTCCCACGCCGTTTTCAAGCTGTGCAAAGTCCCCGTAAAACTCGGCAGGGGGGATAGGCAGATTTGCTTTTAAATAGAATTCATCAGCCGGATAGGCAAAGCGAATGCCCTCCCGAACCCCAAATTCCTCAATGGTTTTAACCACCTCAGCGGCCTCCTGTGAGGTGAAGGGGCGAAGGGGTGCAAGCCCCTCCCTGTACCTTGTTAAGCCAACAGGCACGGCGGCCACGCTCTCAAGGGCTGCTCCCAGAGCGGCTAAATCCTTAAGGCTACGCTTAAGCTCCTCTCCGTCGTTCCACTCAGGACACAGCACCAGCTGGCAGTTAAGCTTGATTCCCGCCTGCGCAAGCTCGCTTATGTAGCTCAAAACCTCACCTGCATGGGGATTTTTCATCATCCTTACCCGCAAATCAGGGTTGGTTGTGTGCACGGATATGTTAATTGGGCTTATGTGCATCTTGATAATGCGCTCTATCTCGTGATGTGTAATGTTGGTTAGAGTAATATAATTGCCCATGAGAAAGGAGAGGCGGGAGTCGTCATCCTTAAAATACAGGCTCTCACGCAAGCCTTGGGGCAGCTGGTCGATAAAGCAGAACACGCATTTGTTGCGGCAGGCACGCTGAGAGTCCATGAGATAGGTATCGAATTCCAAGCCTAGAGGGTCATACTCTCCCTTATTAAGGGTGACAATGCGAGCCTCACCCGCCGCCGATTCCAATTTAAGCTTAATGCAGGCTGAGGTCTCGTAAAAGCGATAATCCAGCACATCAAAAATTTCGTTGTCATTTATAGCAATAAGCCGTTCACCCGCATTAACCCCTGCTTTTTGGGCATGACTGCGGGCTGTTACGCCGGAGATTACAACAGACATATTTTTTCCTTTCGCAACACGAAAAATAGGGGGGATTATACCCCCCTAAATAATCTACCTACATTGCCTAAACGGTGCTGTTAGTCGGCAACCTTAACTACCTCACGGCCATTGTAAAAGCCGCACTCACCGCAAATACGATGAGGCCTTTTATACTGGCTGCAGTTAGGGCATTTTACAAGCGTAGGAGCCTCCAGCTTCCAAACACTGGAACGCCTCTTGTTCTTTCTTGCTATAGATGTTTTTCTCTTTGGTACCGCCATTTTCAGCACCTCCTTGCTGTGGTTTGTATATTAAATAAATATTAATTTAATAACGTTTTAAGGACTGCCAAGCGTGGGTCTATCTCGTGCTTTTCGCAGCCGCATTCGCCTTGGTTTAAATTTGTGCCGCATTTAGGGCACAAGCCCTTGCAAGCTGCCGTGCAGAGATGCTTAGAGGGCAGCTCTAAAAGTATGTCAGAGAGGGCAAGGTCGTCTAAATCCAAGCGGTTATTTTCAACCAAGATAAGGTCGTTTACTTCCTCGCCTTCAAGAGTGGTAACAAGTGTATGGTTAAATTTATACTGAGTTGGCCTGTTAATTTGAGCACCGCAGCGGTCGCAGGGCGAAAAGTCCGTAAACTCCGCAGTGTAGCTAATGGTAACAACTCCTGCGTGGTTTTTAATCTCGCCTTTAAGCAAGACAGGCTCTAAAAATGGCCTTACTCCCCAAATTTCAACGCCGGAGACGTCCATAGGATGGGCAAAAGCAGCGTAGTCGCCTGTAGCTTCAAAAAAACGACCCAGTTCAATAATCATAAAAAACACCATGTGCTAGAGACTCGCATACAGACAATATATGGTGAAATTGCCTCTTACGCCTGCGCCCCTACCTTTCGTGTTGTTTAAAACCAAACCTAGCCTTACAGTAATTACAGGCACAACTGTTACCGATATATTATAAAGTAAGTTTTGGGGTTTGTCAATAGCTTTTAATGAAACGAATGCATTTTGTAAAAAGCGACAGTAAAACCGCCCTAAAGTGGGGTAAAAATTGCACTTTAGGGCGGTGGTGGCGGTGGTTAGTTTATCTTACACATAATTTTCCCAGCCATCAAAAGCATTTCCACGTTCATTGGGATTTAAGAACTTAAGGTTCATGCTGCGCACAGTATCATTATCAATGTAGATGTTCAACACCATTAAACCCGTAGTATTGTATTCATCAAGCACTACTTTTGCGGTGAGATAAGTATAATCAGTTTGCCCATATATGCTTTCAACACTAAATGGTTAAACCTGCCTTTGTGGGTTAAGTTATTTATCCAAAATCACGTCCGTCTGCAGTACCGCCTTTGATTTCAGTAAAACCAATTCTAAATACGGCTCACACAACCATTTTCATAGGACACCATGAAATCAACTGGCCTTTCGCCGGGTCTGTCCTTATAGTAAACATACGAATGACTCAGTTCTTGGTTAGGTGCCCCATAAATTTCTGTAATGCGCTCCTTGGGGTCACCGATTTTTAAACCTGATTTTGTTTGCTGTAACCAAAACCAATCCAGATGAGGGGAATCTCCGCTGCTGCTACCTGCATAGAGTGTTCCGTCTATGACCATGAGAGATAACTCCATATCTTTCTCATATGAAAATTCCAGAGTATCAAGCTTTGTTTCGATTTCACTAATGGGCATACTTAAGTAAATCTCACCAGTACCATCCTCATTACTCAATTGTGCAAGCTGTGCAGATATGGCAGCAATATCAACAGATGAGGTTGGAACTATTGACTCATCAGAAGATACAGAAGAATTCAAACTGCTTGTTTCCTCAGGTTGTGTTTGCGGAATGGCTTTACAAGAGACTAAACTAAAAACTAGGCACGCCAGTGTTAATATTATAAATAATTTTTTAAACATTTTATTTTCCTCTTCTTTCGCCAAGGGTGGTTATGCAAATAGTATACCCTTTATTCAAATTCTTGTCAATATTTCCCTAAAAATATAATGCACAAAGTTACAATTAATATTTTGTAAAAAGTAAACATAATCCCGCCACTTGCACTTAAAGTGGCGGGGAAGGGCACAAACCAAAAGGCAGCAGTAAGAATAAAAAATCAAGCATTTTATTAAGTTTATAAGTTTAATGTGTTTGGGGAATCGCCTTTTGGTGATTAAAATTTTAGCTGTGGTATTATATTAATTTTCTGGTTGCGTATTGTAGGAACTAACAGCAATGCTAACTATCATGCCATCTTTTGTTTGAATGTGCAGTTCAATTTTAGCGTTATCAAACCTTTGAGAGTTCTTAATGAAATATTCATAATCCTGACGCCCATAAACTGTAGTCAAACTGTTTGGTTGACCGTACAGCTCTACAATTTTGGATTCATCTTCTCCTAAAATTAATCCTTTTTTAGAACAATTTAAATGGAATACGGTGCTAGTAAAGTTTCCTTCCTGTCCTACAAGGAAATATGATCCGTCAGACAAAGTGAAGTCAACAGTTTTGTCACTCACTTGCGATTTCGTGTAATCAATACTATTAGCCACTAATAAGCTATCAATTTGTTCTGGTGACAAGTCAGGATTCAATATCCCATTTCCATCTTGTACGAGTTGGGCAATTTGTAATGAAACAGGATTAACTTCTGCGGTTGGTACAGTTGTAGTTGTCGGCACTTCACTGCTAATAGGAGGAAGTGAACTGAATTCGGGTTCGGTTGTTTGCTGAACAGCCTTACAGGCAGATAAACTTAATGCTAGGCAAATAAGCGTTAATATAACTAATAATTTTTTAAACATCTTTCTTTCCTCCTAATAAATGTCACAGAAACCAAGTATGTTACTCTTGGTTATTTCATAATCTTGAGTTGCAACGCAGCCCATGTTCGTATTACCTTCAATAGTGTGAACCCTCGTAGGTTTGTTAGCTGTCGCAGGCGTAATATCATACACAATCCCAACATGGTTAATAGAGGTTTTGCTTGAGCCATAGAAGATTATGTCACCTTCTGAGGGAATGAACGAACCATCATTATCCCGCCAATAGCTCGAATTACAATTCATGGAGGCATTGGCATTTGTGGGCAGCTTGCTTGTTGGCACACCAGCTTTTCTTGCACACCAGCTAACAAAAGCAGCACACCAGTTGTATTCGCCGAGTTTATTATTGTCAAGAGAATCACCGTATTTGCTCCAACCACCGCCGCCCCATTTATAGAAATAAACTCTATTTTCGGCCTCATCCAATGTGCCTTTTGGTAATCCTGTTGGTATAATGCAGTGTGTGTAAATTTGCCCGGATTACTCATTGAGTTGATGAAGCTTGGGTTCTCAACTTGGTGGGCGTCAACTTTAGCGATGGCAAGAGACGCAGAAGTACACTTATCCTTATCTACACAATATGCATAATACTTTTCCGTATAACCAATAATGCTTTTAACCATAGTTCCATTAACTCTTCTAAGCTCACAGTAAATCCGTACAGGACCGGATGATGAAGAGCTTCCTGGGGTTCCAACGCCTGTCATTTCGCCTGTATTAGGGTCAATGCTTACTAATTCAGGGTTACTTGAAAGCCATGTTACTTCGGTATATGATGGGGTACCACCGTTCTTACCTTGCACGACTATATTCACGGGAACTGGTTTTTTCTCTCCTTTAAACATAGTCCATGTTTTGGTGCGTACATTGCTGTCGCCTTGATAAGAAGCAACAATCGTTGGCTCAACATAGGGCGCAACAGTCACCGTAAATTCACAGGAAAGATTCGAGCCGTCTTGAGTGGTGGCTTTAAAACGTGTTGTACCGACTGATTTAGCAGTAATCACTCCTGATGTTGCATTTATTGTGGCAACTGCAGTGTTAACACCTGTTGAAGCATTACTCCAAGTTAAGTTTTTGTTAGCTGCCCAAGCGGGTGTAATGCCGTGGTCACTACTAACGAAATCCCAAGCGGAAGAGAATTGGCTGTGTGTGCCGCTATCTCCATTTACTATGCTTATGTCGTCCATGGTTAAGCTTGTTATTTTTGCAGGAGTAACAGTGACTTTATAGATGACAGTCACATTGCTTCTGTCTTTGGCTTTGCCCGTTACGATTACAACTTGGTTTGTGGTGGGAGAATTTGTTTGTGCTAGTTCTTTGTTTACCCAAAGAGGCCAATTTCCTACGGGAAGCCCCAATGGACCTGATGTCATTTTAGGAAACGCTTTTAAATTTCCATAAGCATCAACGCTCAAAACCTCTTTAGTGCCGCTAGTGTTGCTAACTGTCCACTCAAGAGAATCGTTAAAAGCTAAACTGGGGTTTTCGGGAGTGACAACAATCTGCATAGGCACTGTGGTGTTTGAATACTCTAGCTGCAGGATGTTGCTTGGGTTGGTCTTCGAATCTGAAGAGGATGCGCTTGTCCCAGTAGGAGATGTAATTGTAATGCTTGCCACAGGGTTAAATGGGCCGCCGAAGACGTAGGCGGTTGGAACAGTGATGTTTGGGGTGTTGTAGCTGCTAAGCTTTGTGTTGACATCTGAGCCAATATCCTGAACCAAAACGACAGGTGTACGCAGCTGAGCGGCAAAAGCACCGCCTGAAAGTGCGTCAGGGAAATCCGTACCAACTGCAAACGCAACAGCCGGATTATCAGCATCAAATTGCGCTGCAAATTGTGTTCTAATGTTTTCAGAAGTGGTGTAGCGGTTTGAACCTGCAATGCGGGTACAGCTCATGTTTCTAGGTGATTGTGTAAACCAAGTCTCGACATCTGCGGGAACAGATGCAGTTCCGCCCACTATGTAGGCAGTTGTTGGCGAATGGCTTGAAATGTAATCTTGTGTGGCTTGCCAGTTTGCAAAGGTGCTATGTGTGTACAAAATTGGTGCTCCCAAAATGGCGGCAGGGGATTGTGTAGCAAGGCCATCAGCATAGTCTGCGCTGTTAACGGCAAATATAGTAGTGGGTGTGATTCCTGTAACAGTTTGCAGCTCTGTTGCAATGG
>JAISYX010000142.1 GCA_031269595.1 Oscillospiraceae bacterium | reverse complement strand
TGCTTTCTCACGCGCTTGACATTCGCCAAGGGCGCTTTTGTCGCGTCTTGAAACGTATAACTTCGCTCCTTACTCTTTTCCAATATTTTTAGCTTGACTTTTTATTGGAAAGCTCCCTTACAAGCTTTCCCCAATCAAATCACAGTCCATATAATCAACTATCTTCACATTTATTATGCTGCCTCTTTTAGGCCGCACCTTTGCTGTGAAAAACACCTTGCAATCCACCTCGGGAGCGTCGTATTTTGTGCGCCCATACCACATTTCGGCTATTCTGTCATAGTCCTCAACCAGCACCTCGAGTGCCTTGTCTGTCAGCGATTGATTAAACCCGTCAACATTCAGGCTTTGCACGTCCATTACAAGCTCCTGCCTGCGCTCGGCGAGTTCACGGGGCACTTGATTTGCAAACTCTGCGGCAGGTGTACCCTCCTCTGGAGAGTAGACAAAGCAGCCCAGCCGCTCAAATTTGGATTCTGCAATAAAGGTGAGCAGCTCCTCAAAATGCTCCTCACTCTCGTTGGGGAAGCCCACTATAAAGGTTGTCCTGAGCACAATTTGGGGCACCTTTGCCCTGATTTTTGCAATAAGAGCAGAAAGGCCGGCAAAATCTCCGCTGCGGTTCATGGCGGTTAAGATTTCGCCGTTAACGTGCTGTAGAGGCAAGTCCATGTACTTTACAATTTTAGGCTCAGAGGCCATTACCTCAAGTAGCTCGTCTGTCACCCTATCGGGGTAGCAATACAGCAGCCTAATCCATTCTATGCCCTCAATTTTGCAAATATTCTGTAATAATTCTGGGAGTTTTAACTCACCGTATAAATCGTCGCCGTATCTGGTGACATCCTGAGCAATGATATTGAGCTCTTTAACACCACGATTGGCAAGAATTTGTGCCTCCTCAAGCACATTTTCCATGCTGCGGGAGCGGAATCCGCCCCTAATAAGAGGGATAGCGCAGTAGGTGCAGCGGTTATCGCAGCCGTCGGCTATCCTTAGATATGAATAGTATTGCGGCGTAGTTTGGACACGCTTGCCCTCTAAACTGAACTCTGATTTCTCCCCGTATATCTCCGCCCTTTGGCCGCCCAGAGCGATTTCGACAGCCTCAACTATTCTTGAGTTGCCGCCTAAGCCGACTACCACATCAATTTCGGGCAGCTCTGCGGCAAGCTCTTCCCTATAACGCTCCGCCAAGCAGCCTGTAACTATAATGGCCTTAATGCGCCCCTCCGCCTTGAGCTTGGCCAACTCCAGTATTTCCTCAATGCTCTCTTGCTTGGCAGACTCAATAAAGCCGCAGGTGTTAACTATTGCAGCGTCTGAATATGCGATGTCCTCAACCAGCTCATGCCCCGCCTGGTTAAGCAGGGAGAGCAAAATTTCAGCATCCACTTGATTTTTGGGACAGCCCAGGCTTATCATTCCAATTTTAGACATTGTATTTTTTCCTTTTTTAAGTTGAAAATTGAAAGTTAATGTGAATTTATAGAGAGAACTGCGACTGAGCAATTTCTAGCTTCTAGTCTCTGATCTCTAGCCTCTAGTATAGCATATTTCCAGATAAAAGTCAATTTTTGTGTGATTTCAGGCGAGCTTTTGCGGGCTAAAAACGGCTAAGGCATGGGCTTTATAGGTGAGCTGATATGTTAATAAGAAGTTTACATATATGGGGGTAAAGGGAAGAGGGAAGAGGGAAGAGTGAAAAGTGAAAAGTGAAGAGTTATGGTGGATTTGCTACGCAAATTTTTATTAAAAAGTTGTTTAAGCTTAATTTATAGAGGGAACTGCGACTGGGCAAATTCTAGCTTCTAGCCTCTGGCTTCTAGCATCTAGTAGCATATGTTAATAAGAGGTTTACATATAGGTTTTTTTAATTCGTAATGCATAATGCGTAATTCGTAATTAATGGTGAATTTGCTATGCAAATTTTGATTAAAATATGGTGCAAGCTGATTCGTTCCATCGCAGACTGGGCGGGGTATTTAGAAACGGTAGGAAAGATTGCCTTACCTACAAGGCTTATTGCGAGAAACTTCTAGCTTCTGGGCTCTAGCCTCTAGTAGAAATTTACTACGCAAATTTTGATTAAAGAGTGCAGGCTAATCCGCCTAAAATTCCCCTCTTCGGAGGGGAAGGCTTTCGCCCCACAGGCGGAAGACGAGGGTGGTATCTGCGGGCGGCATGCTCTTACTTTGGTGAATTTTGGTGCGTGGTACTTGCCGTTCAGCTTTTTGGTTTTGTGCTCGCTCTTAATTAGGTGTTAATTTGGGTACTTTGTGGACGTATAAACCACCCCGCCCCTGCGGGGCACCCCTCCGTTGAGGGGAATTCACCTTAATTTTCAATTTTCAATTTAATTAACGTCCGTTGCCGCTTTAACATCGTTAAAGCTATACCCCATGCGTATAAGGGTGTTAATCATGCGCCTTTTGGCCTTTTCCTCCTGGGGCAGGGGGTTAAACCTGCACTCTATAAGCTCCGCCAGACGGTCACGGGGATTCTCCTCCAGCTCCTCCAGAGCCTCGGCTATAATGCCGCTATCTATGCCCTTTTGGCGCAGCTCCTGCTGAATGCGCCTTGGAGCATAGCCCTTGCTCTGCATAAGATATTCCGCACGTCGGCGGGCAAAGGCTCTGTCATTTAGCAAGCCGCACTCTCGCAGTGTCTCAATGGCGTATTCTGCCGCTTCCTCTGTGCTCTCACGCCTTAATTTTTGCCTTAGCTCCCCCTCTGAGTGGTCACGGTAAGAGAGCAGCCACAGAGCCTTTTCCTTGGCTCTGCGATTATCGGATTCCTCCAGCAGCTCGGCCAGCTCCTCACACTCAAGCTCCTGTCCGATGTGCAAAAAACGCTCTTCGACTATAGAGGCATCCAAGCAAGCATCCTCACCCTCGTTAAAACGCAGAGTATAAAGATGTCCTTTTATACGGTTTACCGCTGTTATTATCATTGCTTATGCTCCGTTTAAAGCCCCGCCCTGCGCTCCAGAGTGCGGCTTTGTGTGTAGTAGTTGTTCCCCTGACTTAAAAAGCCCTTCTTGCTTGAATTGGTTGTGACTATACCCAACACTCGTGCGCCTGTGCCCTCGAGCACCTCAAGGGTAGAGGCTAAGTCGTCGGAGTGGGTGCGCCCGTATTGACAAACCAACAGACATCCGTCTACCTTACCGGAGACAGAGGTTGCGTCCGGAACTAATTCGGCGGCGGGAGTATCAATTATAACGTAATCAAACTGGGAGTAAACCGCCTCCAGCAGCTCGTCCATAACGTCGCTGTCCAGCAGGTCGGCTATTTCTATATTACTTAAATTGCTGGTGCTGGCTGCGGTTATAGCATACAAATTCCTGTTTGCCGTTTTACATATGGTTGTGGCAAGATTGGTCTTGCCTAGGAGCAAATCGGCTAAGCCAAAGGGAGAATCCACCCTGAGCTGCATTTTCATGCTGGGGCGGCGCATATCCGCCTCAATTAGCAAAACCATGGCGTTAGTCTCGGCAAGTGCGCTTGCAAGTCCTACTGCAACAGAGGTTCGCCCGTCCTTTGGGGCAGGGCTGCACACGGCGATAGACTTGGGGCTTCCCTTTGCATATTTAACCGCCGAACGCAGTATTCTGTAGGCATTGCCCACCTTTGAGCCGCTGACATCACCTGCATCCTTAGCCCCTCTGCCCACAGAGGGAATAGCCGCTATAACAGCCCTTTGAGTAGAGCGTGTAATCTTCTCGTGCCCGCGTATAGTTTTATCGGCCGCCACTGCGACCATTTGATAAATCAGAAAGCCCAAAACGGCGATAACAAAGGCTATCAGTCCGTTTGTCAAGGCAGGAACAATGCGGTTTACCTCACTGGAGATACCCGCAGTCTCGTTTATAACAGCCCTGTATTCAGGCTCTGCTGCGCCCTCTGCCTGAAAACGCTCATCTATGCGCTCCTGCACCACCTTTGAAATGCCCTGAGCCAAGGCCATTGCCTGTACATCTGAATTTTTGTATTTAACGGTTATGCGTATGACAGAGGAGTCTTCTACAACCTCTGCGTGTACATTCTTGGCAAATTCAGAGGCTCTTAAGTCTGATTTAGCCGCCTTTAAGGCCTGATTGATGTTAGTGGAGCTGGTTGCCAAGCCCACGCAGTTTTTGGCCACCTCTTTTGTAAGCTGAGTTTGCCTGTATTTATCCTCCAGAGTTTGCGCACCTGTGGATGTCTCGATTAAAAGAGAGGTGCTTGCCTCGTATATGGTAGAGGAAAATATAAATGTAATAATAAATGTGCCTATGCCAATAGCGGCAACAGCTGCAATAAGCCATTTATACCTTTTTGCGCAAAGACGTATGTATTCGCCTATTATTGTTGTTGAACCCATATGTACCCCTCTTTATGAAGAAAATGATTGCTGTATTCAGATAGTCGATTGCATGATTATTGTACTTGAATGAACATTTCAAATATAAAATAGCCTATATAGGCTATAAGCGATATTGCTGATATTGGCAGCGAAATGCTGCATAACACCAGCCCTGCCTTTGCAGCAGCCGGCCTTTTTGCCTGCGGAGAAATACGCTTGCTTTTGTTTGAGGAGATTATGCCAAACACGCCAAGCAACACGCTGCATAGCATTATAACAAACAGCGCAACCATAATAAACAGCAAATAAAACATTATAAGAGTTATATAAGGTACGTCTATATCTGTGATTATCTCCTTATCAAACAGATAGCCCAGCAAAACCCAAGGTACAGCGGCAAGTATCAGCAAGCCCGGGAAAACGCACAGTGACCATATCCCTAAGCTCAGGGATGTCTTAGCTCTGCGGATGTGTTCCGGAATTATTGGCCTCATTGTATTGCCTCCTACAATAAAGTTACGGTCGATTTAGTTGCGAATAGCTACCGCAGCTGACCGTGGCTGCTTAAGCCGGGGAATACTGTGAGTATCGGATGATGTGTTTCATCAAGAACTTCGAGT
>JAISYX010000135.1 GCA_031269595.1 Oscillospiraceae bacterium | reverse complement strand
TTTGCGGTGTCATCCAAATCTCTGATTTGGCTAATGACACCCATGCACAGTTGCCCCAAATTTTAATTTGGTCGGCAACCACTGCTGCTTACTTTCTGGGCGGAACCAGAAAGTTCGGGTTTTTCGCTTGCGAAAATGCAGCCTTTGGCTGCAACCGACTAAACAACGTGCGTGCCCGTGCGGCATGAGCACATGCTAAAACAATATTTTGCTATACACTAGCACGACTAAACTAATGATTTATGAAACAGCAACCACACACACCCTCGCTCAACAGAAAGGAGCTGCCATGGAAAAGCTTTTAATCAAAAACGGCAGGGTAATCGACCCCTCTCAGGGGCTGGATTCTACCCTTGATATACTTATCTCCAACGGAAGAATAGAGAGCCTTAAGGCAAATATAAGCGCACCGGAGGCCGAGGTGATCAATGCATCGGGGCTTATAGTTTCCCCTGGCTTGGTTGATATGCACGTGCATCTCCGTGACCCCGGGCAAACCCAAAAGGAGGATGTAATCTCTGGCTGCAAGGCCGCCGTTGCGGGAGGCATAACCTCTCTGCTGGCCATGCCAAACACCAATCCTGCTGCGGACAGTGCCGAGATAGTCCGCTATGTGCAGGAAAAGGCCATTGGTGCAGCTGCGCATGTCTACATTGCAGGAGCTATCACCAAGGGTTTGAGAAGCGAGGCGGCAACAGACTTTGAAGCACTTGCGGCAGCGGGAGCAATCGCCCTTACAGACGACGGTGCACCTGTTCCAAACACGCCGTTTCTGGCTCAGGCTCTCAAGGAGAGCGTAAAGCTGGGGCTTAAGGTGGTCTCTCACTGTGAGGATGTCCCACTTGCAAAGGGCGGCTTAGTCAATGAGGGCAAGGTCTCTCAGCGGCTGAGCCTCAAGGGCATACCAAACGCCGCCGAGGATGCCGACACCGCAAGGGTTATAGCAATTGCAGCGGCCTACAATGTGCCTGTGCACATATGCCACGTGAGCACCTGGGGAGCGGTTTCTATAATAAGGAGTGCCAAGGCCGCAGGAATCAAGGTTACAGCCGAAACAGCCCCCCATTATATAGCCTTAACAGAGGATATAATAAGCAAGCGTGACGCCGATTACAGAATGAATCCGCCCCTGCGAACAGAGGCGGACAGACAGGCTATAATTGCCGCCCTAAAGGACGGCACAATAGACGCAATCGCCACAGATCACGCCCCCCACACCCCCTCAGACAAGGCGGAGTTTGAGACAGCTCCCAACGGGGTTATAGGCATGGAAACCTCTCTTGCCGCCTGTTTAACCGCACTTGAGGGTCAGCTTACAACAAGCGAAATAATAGAAAAAATGAGCACCGCTCCCGCAAAAATCCTTAACATCAATGCCGGCAGCTTAAAGGAAGGCTCGCCTGCGGATATAGCTATCTTTGATCCAAATGAAAGCTGGACGGTAAACGTTGACGAGCTGCACGGAAAGTCTAAAAACTGCGTGTTTAAAGGGCTGGAGCTAAAGGGTAAGGTTAAATTTACCTTGCTGGCGGGTGAGGTTGTGTTTGGGGTTGATGATGCACGTAGGGTGTAAACTAAATAAAGTTATATATACTTTTCAGCAAAGTCTCTTATTGAGAGAATTTCGGGGCGGTCAATTTCCACGGGTGTAAAGTCGCTGTCACCGGTAATAAACACATCAACATCGGCAATAATTGCAGATGCTAAAATAGGGTAGTCCTTTTTGTCCCTGATTTTTGGGAAAATTTCATTGTCAAGTTCTTTGGGGGTATAAGACATTTCGAAGCTGAGATGCTTGAGAAATCGCTCCATTGCTTGTTTTTTATCTGGAAACTTCCTGTTTATTACGCACCAAAGCTCATTGATAATTGCGCTGGACAGAACAAGGCTGAACTCGTCTGCAATCCGCAGCGTCAATGCTGTGAGCCGACCGCCGCCAAATAACCCAGCTGAAATGATAATGTTAGTATCAAGCATTACCGTCATTGTGACGTTCCTCCCACAGCTCCTGCCGTATTTCTTTGCAGTAGTCCACAACATCCTGTTCACTTGTCCAGCCTACACGCTTAGCTTCGCCGGACATATCACGCTGGAACTCCTCAAACGCAAGGCGGTTGGAGTTTAGCAGTACAATATTGCCGTCCTTTTCTGCAAAGATGACCTTATCGCCCTCTTTTAGGCCGAGCATTTTTCTAATAGCAATGGGAATAGTCACCTGTCCTTTAACTGATATACGTGCCATGTCCATCATAAAACACCATGTGTTAGAGAGCCGCACACCAACAGTATATTAAAAAGTGTTTGTTGTGCCTGCGTCTCTGCCTTTCTTGTTTTTTCAAAGTAAAGAAGCCTCCCTTGAAAAGAATTCTTTACTTTCCTTACTTTTATTATACGCTATTTGGACTAAATATGCAAGTACTTTGTTTTAAAATACCATAACTGCCGCAAAATAAAGCCATAATTTAGCTTTGACAAAGCCATATATATATAGTATAATCAAAACATACCAAACTCAAAGCCCATGGAGTGTACCCCATGCCCGATGAAAACCTGCTTTTAAAGCTCAAATCCATAGACCAGGATTTTGAAAAGCTGCAAAAGGATTTTACCGAGGCTCCTCAGCCGCAAAAAGGCGGGGAGGTGCCTCAGGTTTTGTATGTTCCGGAGGATAGATTTACCAAGCTGGAAAGGGAGTACACCCAAAAACAGGCCATATTGCAGGCAAAGCCCCAAGCAGAAGAATACCCCGAGCTTGAGGAAGACGAAGAAGAATACGAGCTCGAGGCCGAAGAGGACGAGCTGGGCATTGTTATTGCAAGGCGCAAGCGCAAGGCTTACATATTTGGCTCAGTCCTTGTGTTGCTTATAATAGGAGGTCTGCTTTTTACCTCCACTCTTTTGCCTGATATTCTATATAAAAAGGATTACGAGGCGGCCTCTCTGGCTGCTCAGCAGGGGGATTTTCCCACTGCAATAGCAAAGCTCAACACCTTAGGCGATTATCAGCAGAGCCGCAGCCTGTTGCAGGGCTGCCGCTACCGTTATGCACAGGCACTCATAGAGGAGCGGCAGTACAGCGAGGCTCTGGAGCTGCTGGCCGCAGTTGGTGAATTTGAGGATAGCCGGAGCTTGAGCAAGGAGTGTAAATATCAGCTTGCCAAGGAGCAAATCAAAGCAAATCCCACAGAGGCGGCAAAGCTTTTTTTGCAGATACCCTCCTACAAGGATGTCAAGCAGCTCCTTTCAACCCAGCTCTCTGCCGCAGGGGCGGAGCTTATCACCAAAGAGGATTACAAAAACGCTCTTGAATTCTACACCGCCGCAGAGGGCATTAAGGACAGAGCGGTCTACATAGCTATTTGCAAAACCTATCTTTGGGAGGGGGAGAGCACAAGCTTGGATACCTCCGCCCTAAGCGGGAATTTTGATATACTTGAAAAAGCCCCAAAAGGGGTCAGTCTGGCGCAAAAGGCGGCGGCAAGCCCTATCTATCACTTTATACGCCTCAGCGGAGTTTGGGCTACTGCCAACGAAAAGTATTTTTTGAAATTCGGAGATAAATTTGAGCTTAATCTGCCCATTGCGGCGGGAACTCCCAAATTGCGGATTAAAGGCGCAGCAATTGAACGCTGCGACAACCTTAAGGATAAAAATCCAACCTGGCAGCCCTGCCTTGAAATCCTCTCGTTTGAGCCCGAGAGCGCAAGAGCACCCAGCAAGGTGCGCATTAAAAACCTTGCAGACGGCGAAGAGTTTGAATTGACGAGAAACAGCTAAAATAATGTATAATGCATAATTTTAAGTTGAAAGTTGACAATTATGGTGATTTGCTACGGCAAATTTTTGATTAAAAAGGTTTGTAGGGTACGGGCTTGCCCGTACCGCAGACTGAGCAGAAGAGCTACAGCGTTGCACTAAATGACTTTGAAGCTATAAAAGTTACGTCATTGCGAGCACGCAACCAAGCCGTGATAATAAAAAGGTGTGGTGTGCGAAGCAATCCAGTGGAACAAGGTCAGACGTTCTATAACAGCACAAGGGCTTAGTGTGCTGGATTGCTTCGCACTCGTAACCGCAGGATACACTCAAGCATGGCGGTGCTCGCAATGACGCACGTCAGCGGGGCGATAGAAAAGTAACAGTCCTCCCGCTTTCACACATTTCGTCCAGTCTGCGGGCAAAGGTAAAGATTTAGCCGTTACAAGGTGATAGGGGCATCCGCTTATGAACATACAAAAAATCACAAACAACAAAAAAGCATATATCCACCTACTCTTGCTTGCTGACGAACAGGAAACCATGATAGACAAATACCTTGAACGAGGTGAAATGTTTATCCTAAATGATGACGGCGTAAAAGCCGAATGCGTGATTACTAAAGAATCCGAGGGTGTTTACGAGATTAAAAATATAGCCGTCTTACCTGAATATCAGCAAAAAGGCTATGGCAAAAGTTTGATAGAGCTTGTGCTTGCTCATTACACAAACTGCCAAACTATGCTTGTGGGCACAGGCGACACTCCCTCTGCACTTGGCTTTTATCATAAATGCGGCTTTACAGAATCACATAGAATCAAAAATTTTTTCACAGAAAATTATGACCATCTGATGTTTGAAGATGGAAAACAACTGGTTGACATGGTTTATTTAAAACTGGAACGGAGCTAGCGTGAACAAAAACAACCCGATAAAGGTCTCAAAGCGGCTTAAAGAGATATTTTTTGATTACCTTGTAATTTTGATATATCTCGCGTTACTTTTAATTATCAGTTTGGCAGCGTTCACCTTTATTGTGAAAGAGGTGCCCCGGTTTACATATATTCAGGCACAGCTAATAGCATTTCTTGCGTCTATTCTACCTATTGTGCTTATTTTCTCATTACTGGATTGCCTCAAACCCTTTGGAACCTTCGGCAAAAGAAAAGCGGGCTTAATGGTGCGCTATAAAAGGCCGTCATTTTTTAGAAGCTTGCTTAGAAACTGCATTAAATTCTTGCCCTGGCAGCTGGCACATATTGGCGTGATTGAGGGTGTTTATGGGGGAGATGCTTCACTAACCGCAACAATTTTCTCAAGTGTCGCAATGCTGCTGGCAATAATCATGCTGTGCATGGGGCTTTTTAGAAAAGATAAACGGCATTTGGGGGATATAATAGCAGGAACTCAGGTGGTTGTTAGAGCTTGAAAAGGAGAATTGCAAATGAAAAGACTGTTTTTGGCATCGTCATTTAATGGTGTAGCTAGGCTATTTTCAAGCTTTGTAAACGAAGACCTCAAAGGCAAAACAGTGACCTTTATTCCAACGGCAAGTGTCCCTGAAAAGCTAAGCTTCTATGTTAATTCAGGCAGAAAAGCACTCTTAAAATTGGGCTTAATTGTTGATGAGCTGGAAGTATCTACTGCAACAGCAGATGAAATATCAAGCAAGCTGCAGCAAAATGATTTTATATATATTACCGGCGGCAATACATTTTTCTTGCTTCAAGAATTAAAGAGAACCGGAGCAGACAGCATTATTATAGAGCAAATTAATTCAGGTAAAGTATATATTGGAGAATCTGCCGGTGCTATTATTATGTCGCCGAATATAGAATATGCAAAAGACATGGATAGCTGCAAAAAAGCACCTGATTTAAATACATTTTCCGCTTTGAAGGTGGTGGAGTTTTATCCACTGCCCCATTATACAAATCAACCGTTTAAAAAGGCGGTAGAAAAAATAATAGCCGCCTATGAATCTAAGTTGCAATTATACCCCATAAGCAATTCTCAGGCGATATTGGTAAATGGGGAGGATGTAAGGGTTGAGAGCAAAAAATAGCCGCAAAGTCAGGGGTCTACATGACTAAAATTGATATAAGCAACTTGCATACAACAAAACTGGGTGTCCTGCGTATCAAGCGTAACCTTGGTTTGGATACTGATGATGTGGTTAATTACTGCAAGCGGGCAGTGCTGAGCGTAGACAGCGGCTCAATTCTTCAAAAAGGTAAAAATTGGTATGTGAATTGCAATGGGTTTACGCTCACTATTAACAGGCATAGTAATACAATAATCACCGCACATATAAACTGATGATTTCCGGCTTGTTATAATCAAAACCTATCTTATAGCACCCCCCAACCCCCAAACTTACAAATCAAAATAATTATACATTATGCATTAAAAAAGAGTGGTGCTTAAAATGTCCAACTCAAGCCAATTTACCTTTACCATGCAGCTAAGCCGCACCCAGCAAAGCCCGTTTATACAGCAGCACATAGCCGCCTTAAAGCAGGGGGATAAAGTTGAGCTGCTCTATGAACCGCCTACACGCTTCAACCGCTTTGTGGCTCAGCTTTTTATACAAAGCGGCAATCAAACCATAGGCCTTGTACCCAAGGATGTAATCAGCAGCTTTGTTCTTGGCGGTATCCTGCAAAAGGCAGATATACGCTGCGGAGGCCTGCGTCCCTGCGGGCACAAGCTGGTTACATGTGAGCTGCTTGTGCAGCTTAGCCAGCCTGAATATCTCCTTCCTGCACCGCCTGTGCAGAGCATAAAGATACCTAAGGCGCAAAGCTTTCTCCCGTCAATCTACGCCCTGCCGCCCAAAAGGCAGAAAATAGGGGAGAAACGCCCTGTAAAGGGAGCGCACAGCCCTGTTTCCGGTGTCTTCAAAATTCCCGTTTACAGGCGGGAGTGGTTTATCCTGCTCACGCTTCTTCTGCTGCCGCCGCTGGGAGCGGGCTTGCTTATAGCTCACAGCAGAAGAGAGGGCATGAATAAGCTGGCGTGGGCATCCCTTGGCCTAATGCTCACCTGCTCCATGGCTTTGGGGACAGTGCTGCTAATCTTCACGCCCCTTAAAACGGAGCTTCAACCGGAGGGCTCGCCCTCTCACGCTGTGTTAATGCGCTTTTTACTGGATTGGAACAACAGCAACTGGGATGAAATGGAGTACACCGCCCGCTCAGGGGATACCCAGTTAAAGGGTAAGGAGTTAAAAGCTCTGCTTTCAAAGCAAGCTTTGGGGGATTTTCAAATAATAGACAGCACAGAGTTTCAAAAGGGCAAAAGAGTGAGCTACCTTGTAAGCACCAAGGATAAAAAGGGCAAGGAAGCTGCCCCTATAACCATAGACCTAACCCAAACCGGCCAAGGCTGGTTTGTAGACCTAACATCACTAAGCCACGAGCTTTACGACGAACCCTTAGAGAAATTCTACCTATTTGCACCCTCTCAAAAGGATGAGATATTAAAGCCCGTTTATATAGAGCCTGCGTATATGCTATATCACCTACGCAAGGGCTGTGCACCTGAAAACGCAATAAAAAAGGATTTAGCAGAGGCTCTGTTTCAAAGCTACTCCCCATGCCCAAAGTGCGCTAGATAAGTTGACAATTAAAAGTTGAAAGTTGAAAATGAAGGTGAATTTGCTACGCAAATTTAAATTAAAAAGAATATAATTCCCCTCAACGGAGGGGTGCACCGAAGGGGCGGGGTGGTTTATACGTCCCAAACGCTTTAAATTAGCACCCAATTAAGATCGAGCACGAAGCCCAAGAGCTAATAAGCAAATACCACGCACTAAAATTCACAAATCAATAGCACAAGCCCCACGCAGAGACCACCCTCTCTTCCGCCTACAGGGCGGAAGAATGCCCCTCTTCGGAGGGGAATTTAGGAAGCGGTATCCCTTGCTACTTCATTAAAACTTGCGCAGCAAATTCACATTAACTTTCAACTTTCAACTCAAAATCATGCATTATAAATTATACATTAAATAAATCGGAGGTTTTTACATGAAAAAGACACTTTCCCTAATTCTGGCTTTGCTTTTAAGTGCAAGCTGTATGCTAACAGCTTCGGCAGAGGTTGTTAAAAAGGCCATACCCTTTAGCATTTCTGCATCGTTTACTGCGTCCGCTGCTACCGCAGTTATTCCCGGGTATAACGACAAGGTATATTACACCGACTATGAGTTCACCGCTGTTAAAAACGGCAGGTTTGAGTTTACCATGAGCTCAACCGCCTTTGATACGGTGCTGTTGGTGCTGGATTCCGCCGGCAAGTTAGTTGCATACAACGATGATTACAACGGCAGCACTAACTCCAACATCTTTCTTGAGGTTGCCAATGCAGGTACATATTACCTCAGAGCAACGCAAATTACAAAGCGTGCAGGTGCGTATAACCTTGTAGCAAAGGTGTTCCCCTCAGGGCTTAGCTTTGGCACAACTAACACAACCATGGAAAAGGGCAGCACACAGGCAATCGCCTTAAGTGCAGTGCCCTCAAATGCGCAGCTGCCCTCTGATATAAGCTACAAAAGCTCAAATGAAGATGTAGTCAGCGTAAGCAGCACAGGTGTGCTTACAGCCAAGAAGGCCGGCACAGCTGTAATAACAGCAAGCTCAAGAGACCTTACTGTCTCTGTAACCATAACAGTTATAATCTCTGTGCAGTCTATTGTGTTTACACAAAACAATGTAAATTTGTATCCCGGCAGAGTTGCGATCTATACACCTGTTTTTATCCCCTCAGATGCAACCTACAAAACACTAACCTGGAGCAGCAGTGCAGAGGATGTGGCCTCTGTAAGCTTAAATGGCCAGATATACGGCAACAAGGTAGGTACAAGCGTTATAACGGCCACAGCTCACAACGGCACAAAGGCAAGCTATACAGTTAATGTAATCCCGCTTGCTCCGGGCATGTCTAACCTTGTGCGTCTTGCAGGCGGCAACAGGCAAGAGACAGCCATAGCTATAGCCGATTATGGCTGGAGCAGTGCAAGCACTGTAGTTTTGGCCAGCGGCCAGAACTACGCAGACGCCCTTTGCGGCTTGCCGGTTGCAAGCTATTTGAATGCGCCTATACTGCTCACAAACGGTGGTGCGGCTCTTGAGGTAAAGGTTAAGGAGCAGATTAACAAGCTTAACCCAAGCAAGATTATCATTTTGGGAGGGGACAGCACCATCTCTGAGGCCATTAAAGCTGAGCTGGCAAAGGGGCGCACTGTGGAGCGTATCTCAGGCGGGAACCGCTACGAAACCTCTGCAGAGGCGGCTAAATATCTTGCCAAGGCTCTTGGCGTAAAGCCCGAGGGTGCAGTTATAGCAGCGGGCACAAACTTTGCAGATGCCCTTTCTATAAGCCCATATGCGGGAACAGTTAATTATCCTATACTATACGCCCATCCAACTGCTAAGCTCTCAGAGGGCGTGAGTGAGTACCTTAAAGTAGGGGTGAGCAACATAGTTATAGCAGGTGGAGGCAGCTCTGTTTCCGACGACTCTGTTAAAGAGCTTAAGGGCTTTGGCATAAGTGAAAGTAAGATTTTAAGGCTCTCCGGCGGCAACAGATACCTAACTTCACTTGCCATTGCAAAGAATTTTGAAGCTCTGTTTGAAAATGATATATCCATAGCCACAGGCACAAACTTCCCAGACGCACTTGCAGGCGGCGTTTTGGCCGCTCAAAAGAAAGTGCCCCTGCTGCTTATGGCCTCACCGGCTGCAGCCGAGCCAATAATATCCGAAATGCAAAGCTTTATGAAAGCCCGTAAGCCGCAAAATGTCTATATCTTCGGCGGCGACCAGGTAGTGCCCTCAAGTGTGATTTGTAAGGTGCTAGACTAGTACATCATCTAAATGAAAAGAGGCCTCTGCACATTTAGCTTGTGCGGAGGCCTCTTTAAAGTGAAGAGTTATTAAAATTAGGGAGCACAGCACAATCACCTCTTATACCAATTCAGCGTGTCCGACCCGAAAAGGCCGGACACGCTGATTATTAGCTTTCTTTTTTACAGAGGCAAATCCTTCTTCTTAAACACCGTAATGCCCAGCGTATACAGCACCACGCCCAGCACCGCCAGTATAGCGAATTGCGGCCAGAAGGTGCCGTTACCTGTGATTGTGCCCGGGTCAAACAGCGTGTTCAGCGAGAGGTATTTGAAGTTCTCCAGGCTGCTGCCCACCTGCGACATAATTTGGAAGATGAAGAACGCCACCGGAATGCCTGCGCCCAGCATTAGCGAATTCTTGGAAAGATTGAACACGCAGGAGAACAGGAAGGAGATGCCTGCAATGGCAAACATCAGCAGAAATGCGCCCAGATTAAGCAGCAGATAGTCCTTCACGCTGAAGTCGACGCCCTTGTCAAGCGAGATTTCGTCATTGGCCAGCTGCCCGTTGATAACGGCAAGGAATGCGGCTTCGTTCTGCTCGGCAATTACGCCGGCGGGGGTTCCCTCAGGGAACATCTGCGCCGGAACTAACGCAGCGGCTTCGGAGGCTGCGGTTAGTGCTTTAGGATTGTCTTTGATTTTGCCCATGCTCGTTGCCAAATCCCCTGCCCCAACATTCAGCACCTCTGCGGCGGCGGTGATACCTGCCATAAACTTAGCTTGCATCTCTTGGGCGGCATTGCCGGAGAGGCTGCTCTGTGCAATGGTTTGCTCAAGCGTTGCACCGTAGACTGCCGGTTCAAGCCCCAGCACCTTTGCGGCGGCGGTAAGTGCCCGTTCGTTGTTTTTGATGAGGGACAGGTCTTTTGTCACTGCATCTGCATCAATGCCCAGCACCTCGGCGGCAGCTTCATACGCTTTGGTCTGGAGCTTCTGATTCAGATAGACGGTGTACACATCCTCTTGTATGCCCCTTGCCTCTGCTCCGGCCTTCACGGCTGCTTCATTGTTCAAAATGAGCGTGAGGTCATCTGCAACAGCGTCTCTATCCAAATTTAACACATCTGACGCCGCCTTGACATCCTTGCTGTAGTCCGGCCCCCAAAGTCCGTGATGGGCAAGCTGCACTGTAGAAAGGCCTACTATGGTAATAACAAGGAACATGGCGAATACGCTTGTTATAAGATACATCGCCTGTGTGCGCACAACCTTGGTGCGCTTAATGGGGGTGGAGAGCAGGTATGCCATAGAGCCTCTATCCACCTGAGAGGCAACAAGGGTGTTTGCTGTCATGATAACAAAAATCAGCGCAAGAATAACCCCCTGCATACCGTAAAAGCTCTGCCCCAGCATACCCAGCAGTGAGGTCATGCCGTCCATGCGGTCGCCCATCATGTCGGCTATGCCGGGCATATCCTTCACCATGTCCATCATGCCCTGAATCATTTTAGGGTCATAAACCGCAATTACGAGTGCGCTCATGGCGGCCATGATTGCGGTAAAAACAACCCACAGCTTCCAGTTGGAGCGGAGCGTTTGCTTAAAAATTGTTTTACTAAACATACTTGATTCCTCCTTAATAAAACGTCTTGAAGTATTTTTCAAGAGAGTATTTGATTTCGGTAATAAATTTTATCTTATAGCCTTTGAGCACGGAAAGGAAGCGGTCAATCTCGGTATCATGTATGTTGACCAGCACTTGATTTTGCGCCTCCCGCTGCTCTGCAAAGTCAAAAGATTCGCCTGTAAAACGGAGGTACTCATCAACAGATGCAAACTCAAGCTTATATACCTTATCCTGATTGTGCTTAATTTCAAGGGTGGATTTAACGGCAATGATTTTGCCGTCCTTGATAAGTGCCACCTTGTCGCAGGTGTCCTCTACCTCCTCAAACATGTGGCTGGACATGAACATGGTTTTGCCCTTTTTCTTCTCGTCATTAAGAATATCCACAAACTCTGCTCTCATGAGGGGGTCAAGCCCTGTGGTGGGTTCGTCCATGATGAGGATTTCTGAATCGGCCATAAATGCGGCCACAATGGCGGTTTTTTGCTTCATGCCCTTGCTCATGCGCTTTAGGTTTGCGGTGGGGTCAAGCTGGAGCTTTTTTGTGATATAGTCCGCATAGGACATATCCGTTAGCCCCAAAAGCTCAGCCTGCCGCCGCAGGAACTCAGTGCCTGTGGGGGCATCAGGAAAGGCGATTTCGCCCGGAATGTAGCCAATGCGCTTTTTTATTTCGGCGGCATCATTCCATGCATCCAGCCCGCCGATTTTAATATTGCCGCTATCCGGCTTTAAAAAGCCCATCATCTGCCGGATTAGTGTGGTTTTGCCTGCACCGTTTGTGCCCACAAAGCCGAACACCTCGCCTTTTTCAATGGATAGGCTCACGTCAAAATTGCCCCGTCCCTCTTTATAATCCTTTGTGATGTTACTAATTTCAATTAACGGCATTTGCGGCACTTCCTTCCACACTTTGATTGCGGTCATAGAATTTCATAAAGTAATCCTCTAAGGTGAATTTTATTTCTGAAAAGAAATTGAGGTGATAACCCGCCAAAATCTCTATCAGCTTGTTGACATCTGCATCGGAGGTAAGCACCTTTGCCTGATTTCTGTGCCGCTTGACCGAGATGACCTCCAGCTTTTTTGGATATTCCACCTGCTCACGGAAGCGTTCAAATTCCTCCTTAGAAGCAAACTCAATTTTGAAGGTCTTGCTCTCGCTGTGGCGCAGGTCGTTGGCCACAAAGGTGGAAACCAAACGCCCGTCCTTAATGATGGAAATACGGTCGCAGGTTGCATCTACCTCAGAGAATATGTGGGAGGATAGCAGGATAGTCTTGCCACGCTCCTTCTCGTCCTTTATAAAGCTGATAAAGATGTCCTGCATCATGGGGTCAAGCCCGCTTGTGGGTTCATCCAGAACCAGAATGGCGGGGTCGTGCATGAACGCAGTTACAATGGCCAGCTTGCGCTTCATGCCCAGAGACATGCGCTTTAGGCCGCCGCTTGGCTCAAGCTCAAACTTTTTGATGAGAGAATCGGTGTAGGTCATGTCCGACATGCCCCGCAGCTCCGCCATCATTTTGATAAACTGCGTACCCGTGAGAGCTTCCGGCAGAGCGATTTCCCCAGGCAGATAGCCCACATCCTTTTGAATGATATAATGCTGCTCCCAGCTATCCATGCCACTGACTGAGGTTCGGCCCTGCTGCGGGCGGGAAAAGCCCATAATATGGCGTATTGTTGTGGTTTTTCCTGCTCCGTTTGGGCCAAGAAAGCCGAACACCTCGCCTTTGTTGACTTCAAAGCTTACGTCGAACACACCCCGTCCGCTGCCGTAATCCTTAGTCAAATGCTCAATTTGTAATACTGACATTGCGATACCTCCTATTTGGGTTAGATTGAATTCAATCAATTATTTTATAAATGAAAAGGTCTACTCCTGCCCGGCAGACCTTGAAATTGGCTTAAAAAATTTTTTCTATTTAGGCGGGGGCAGACTCCACGCCCAAAATGCGGAAAATGATGTTTGTAAACGCCTGTATTTTTGCTTCCTCACGTATCGGCGCATCGGAAAGCCCGAGCAAGCCGCTAAATCCATGTAATATAAATATGGCGGTTTCTTTGGGATATTCACAGCTCCAAGAGCCGTCGGCATTCCCCTTTTCAATGAGCATAAGCAAAAGCGGAAAGGATGACGAGGCCATCTTTTTTGAGCAATAATCAATCAGTGCCCTATCACGCTTTAAACTGGGAATCAACTTATCGTTGCAATCATAGTCAGGGCGGGTTTGAAACAGTAATGTCAGCCCCTCCAGTGCAGAGCCCTTGTGAGCCTCCAATTTTTGCGCCATCCGTGCAAATTGCTCCGCTGCAATTTCGTCTATGACGGCGTACAAAATATCTGTTTTGGATTTAAAATAGTGATAAACCAGCCCCTGCGCCACATTTATATTAGCCGAAATGTCCGCCACTTGGGTTTTGTCAAATCCATTTTCTGCAAACAATTTTTTTGCGGTATCAATAATTTCCTGCCGCCGTTCCTCTACCGGCTTAGTCACTCTTGACATTATGTAAGCCTCCTTTTTTGCTTATTTGGTAAAGCTATCCAGGCTAAAGCTGCCCTGCTGTATTTCCTTTGAGAGGAACTGCTCTGCGTTTTCGGCGGCGTTGCCAGCGCATCTTTTAACGCACCTTCCAGCCCCGAACCGCCGCAGGTGACAAGCATTGAATAGGCTTTGATTTTGCCCTTGTTAACAGCCATATAGCTGCGAATCGGCGTGGCCAGAGCACTTGCCCACACGGGTGAGATGAAGAAGATTTTATCGTATTCACCCGCATCGTGAACATCACCCTTGAACTTTGCGGTCGCCTTGCGGAGTGCCTCCCACCCAGCAGACGCAAAAGAAACCTTGTCACGGTCAGCGTAGGTGATTTGGTCAATGTCGCCGCCTAACTTCTCTTGCAGAGCCTTTGCCAAACGCTCAGAGAGCCCTGTGCGGGAGTAGTAAACAATCAGATTTTTATTAGCCATATGATACCTCCTAATAGCAATGCAGCTGCGGTGTCTCTCGATTGAACTCATTCAGTATAACACGCTGAATGGATTCAGTCAATAGTTTTTTGAAAAAAGATTTTAAGTTTTAAACCCTTGTTGCTAGAACTTCAACTCAAAAACCCGCAAAAACCGCAAGCACTTCCCCAAATCAAAAAACACTTGCAAAAAACGCAAGTGTTTAGTATAATGAATACAACACAGCAAGCTCAGAAAGGGTGAAAATAACTATGCCATCTCTTATAGAGCGCAAAGCGTACCTAGAACAGCTTAATATGTGGCGTGAAAAAGAAATGATAAAGGTGGTAACAGGGGTTAGACGCTGCGGCAAATCCACCCTGTTTGAGCTGTATATTGAACGCCTTAAAGCAGAGGGCGTGTTGCCGGAGCAAATTATCTTTGTCAATTTAGAGGACGAGGATTATTCTGAGCTGCGGGATTACAAAAAGCTGCACGAATATGTTAAATCACTCATATTGCCTGATAAATGGATTTATGTTTTTATTGACGAAATACAAAACTGTATTGATTATGAAAACGCAATAAGCAGCCTATTTCTTAAAAAAAGCCTTGATATATACATCACAGGCTCAAATGCCTATATGCTTTCAGGTGAGCTGGCCACAAAGCTTACCGCCCGTTATATCGAAATTGATATGCTGCCCCTTTCCTTTGCAGAATACGGAGAGGCAGTGCGAACGGAGGATAAGCACGAACGCTTTAATCAATATATGAATCTTGGCGCATTTCCTTATTCCACAAATTTTGTTGAAAACTCACTTGCACACAGCCAATATTTAGAGGGCATCTATAACACCGTGCTGGTAAAGGATGTAATGACACGCAAAAAGCTAACAGATATTACTCTTCTCAAATCTATAGCAAGCTTTTTGAGCAGCAATGTAGGCAGCCCTGTATCGGCAAAAAAAATTGCAGATACCTTAACCTCAAGCGGACGCCCCACAAGCGTTGTTACTGTAGAAACCTATTTAGAGGCTCTGTGTGACAGTTATCTGTTTTATAAGGTGGGGAGATATGATATTAAAGGTAAGCTGCACTTAAAATCAGAGAGCAAATATTATATCTGCGACACAGGCCTGCGCAATATGATACTTGGAACAGAGGGCAAGGACATAGGGCATCAAATAGAAAATATTGTTTATTTGGAGCTTGTGCGCCGTGGCTGCACTGTTAGCATAGGCAAATCAGGCAGAGGAACAGAGGTTGATTTTGTCGCTGTCCGTGATAAAAAAACAGAGTATTATCAGGTTTCTGCCTCTGTGCTAGATGAGAGCACACTGGAACGTGAGCTAATTCCCTTAAGGCAAATTAACGATAACTATCCCAAATATCTTCTAACTCTGGATTTTATAACAGGAGATTACGAGGGCATTAAACAGACTAATTTAGTTGATTGGCTGCTCCGGCAGTAAATCCAAAGCAAAGTGCGGCATTGCAAAACAATGCCGCACTTTTAATATTAACCCCTAATTACTTAAGGTTGTTCTCATAAGACTGGATCATTTTCTTAACCATCTGGCCGCCGATAGAACCGGCCTGCTTAGATGTTAAATCACCATTATAGCCTTGCTTAAGGTTAACGCCAACTTCGTTAGCTGCCTCTACCTTAAAACGGTTAAGGCCATCACGTGCCTCAGGAACAAGAGATTTACTAGACTTTGCCATGATATAAAACTCCTTTGTATTTTAAATTTCTTTTTGCGTTTGCAATCATAGTTTATGCTGCGGTGCTCCAATTATTATTGGTAAATGTTGTAAGCTTCAATTTGAGTTTTATAACAAAATATTACATCTTATATGCAGGGCTTGACCGTTGGAAAAATATAGGGTATAATGCATGTAACTGGAGGTGAACAAGCTGTGAAACTACATAGTAAAAGCAAAAAGATATTAATTGTCGCATTGTCACTTATGATGACCTTTGCCCTTTCCGGCTTTGGATTCGCCGCTTGGTCGCAGTCTGTTTCTATTAACACCAGTGTTTCGGGCTCAGGCTACTTTCAGATAGACTCAGCCGTCAGCTTTTCCCATCCAAGCAAGATTACAACAGACCCCAGCTCTGCTGTAAAGACAAGCCCTGCCGACCATTCAACGGCCTATGCAATAACTTTAAGGCCGCTTACCGCCCCCACAGATTGGGAGCTTATACACGTTACAGTAACCAATAACAGCACAGTTGCCGCAAAGCTTGAAACAGGCAGCTTAGCCCGTGCGCTCAATGTTCAAATAAACGGAGCAAACGCAATCACAAGCGTGACCGGTGATGCACTGGAGTTCTCTGCTGTAGATAAGCCTGTTGTGTTTAGTATAAGCAATGATCTTTTTGGCTCAGCCGCCGCTTTAGAGGAGTTAGCTGTGGGCGAATCCTGTAGCTTTGATATTCTGGCCAGCATCCCCTTGGCTTATACAGGCACTATAAATCCGTTGGACACCTACACCCTAAGCTTTTCATTAAATTATGTTCAAGCACCGGAGGCACAAACGCCCACCGCAGGACATACGCACTAATATTGGTATGAAGACCCACGCAGAGGGGCTTATACATAAATGTTTAAACAAATTTTTGGAGGTAAAAAATCATGAAATTACGCAACAAAAAAACGGCAATCATCTCTATGGTTCTTCTGGTAGCCTTTGCAGTGGCCAGCTTTGGCTTTGCAGCATGGTCACAGCAAATCAACATCAACGGCACTGTTAGTGCAGCGGGTAATTTTGAATTAAAGGTTACTGCTGCAAGCATAGTTACACAGTCTGCCGGCAACACCGCAAGCGCAAGCAAAACAGACACAGTAGCTACATTCAACCTCGGCACATTGGCATTCCCCGGCGATGTTGTTACATTCTCAACAACAATTACTAACACAGGCACAATAGCTGCTGACCTCGTTACAATCAACAGCACTTTGGACAACGTTGCTATCCCAGGTTGGTCCTATGTCGGCCTTGTAAATGGCAACCACACCTATGCTCTTACAGGCGCAACCTATTTAAAGCTTGCTATAGCTCCTATCACTCCTACTGCTACAGAGTATGAGACACTCGCACCTGCTGGCACTTGCACAATAGTTTCTTCTGTTTATGTTGATTCCACCTACGACGGCACAATCAATGTTACAAACGCAACTGCTTCTCTCGACTTCGGCTACATTGCCAAGGCTGTAGCTGGCACAATTGATGCAAGCCACACCTAATCTAAATATCACATTATTAAATTATTCCCGCCGCATTTGTTTTTACTCAAATGCGGCGGGGCGAATACCCTATTTGCAAGGAAGTGAATGACTTGAGAAAGCATGGCGATGCAAAAGTAATAAGAATACTAGTTGCTGCTGTTCTGTTTTTGGCTTTAGCCTTAGGCAGTGCCTCGGCTTGCTTTGCTGCAACAGTCATTCCAAAGCCCGGCACCTTCTCACTCGCATTTACTGATGTCACCATAACCGAAAGCGACGGTGTGGACACCTCAAATGCACCCGCAACCCAGCTCACCGCGAGCCATATTGATTTCAATTTTGGCAGCTTAAGCTATCCCGGGGCATATGCAAGAGCAAAGGTTACATTTAAGAACACAGGCACTCTTGATGCCACTCTCACCAATATAAAGGACTTCATCTCACTGAGCGAAAGCAGCGAAGAACCCAACCCCATTGTTGCCCGTGCTGAGGAGCTGGAGAAGGTGGGCAGTGTACTCAAGGCGGGAGAATCCGCCGATTTCAACCTGCTCGTCTACTGGGATGCCGCATGGCAGCCTGAGGGCGACACAAACTCAATTGAAGCCCTTAAAACAATAGAGGTAGACCTCACCTACGGCAACAGCGAAACCATAATTGTCCCCGATAAGGACAAGGGCGGCGATAAGCCTCGCCCGCCGAAAACAGGAGACAGCGCACCCTCACTTTGGATTTACATAAGCATACTTGTAATATCCTGCATTGGACTGCTGTTTTGCCTGATACTCCTTTTCGCAAAGCGAAAGAAAAGGAGGTATGCCTAAATGAAGCACATTAAGCTTTTAGCTATAGTAATGGCACTGGTTATTTGCACCTTTGCCGGAGTTGGCTATGCCCAATTCAGCCATCAGGTTAGCGGAGATGTCACCGCAAACGCACAGGGCAGTTTTGCCTTAAAGTTTGACGGGACAGCCACAGTGGTTTCACGCAGCCCCTCCCCGGGCAGCGGATACACCTTTACTTCTACACTTACAAATAGCGATAAAACTTTAACTATAAACCTAAACGGCGTAAAAAAAGCCGACAGAAGCATACGTTTTTCAGTTCCCGTGCTTAATAACTCAACAATCGACGCCCTTGTAACAGGGGCATCTATAACAAATGTAGGCGGCAGCTACTGGGCAACAATTTCTACAGTCAGCGGCCACGCAAACGGCGACAGAATAGCTGCCGGAACAACTCAAACCGTTGTATTAGAGCTGGTGTTCCCTGCCGAGGCTAACTTTGAGCCAAGCACAGTGGGCACGCCAAGCACTTATGATACCTTTAGCATAACACTGCAATATGAACAGGATACCTTTAATACACCCACGCCAAACTGGCATTCTAATTCATAAAGAAAGGCGGCTGATTTTATGATGTCCAAAAGAAGACGCAAAAAAGCCTCCGCCTTAAAGGCTGTGCCTTTTGTTTTAGCGGCTGTATTTGTCATGCTCTCGGCTATTTCGGTGGGCTACGCCAAATGGTCAGATTCTGTGCAGGTGCAGGGCACTGTCATATACAGAACGATAGAGCCAATGAAGCTGCATATTAATGACCCTGATATGCCTAACCTTTTAGCTTTGTATAATGCGCAAGTTGGATATTATGGCTTCCCTGCTAGTACTGCGGGCTTGTATGCAGCTGTTTCCGGCTCATTGCCCACCAATTGGTTTGCTTGGCAAATTACAGAAACTTGGGCAGGATACTACAACACTATCGCATTAAAAGGCCAAACGCCTAACTATACAATTAATACCAATGATACTGCAAGCGTTAGAGCAACCGTAACCTCAGCAACCCCTGCAGCAGCTCCAAATTATGTTTATAATTACGACTATTTTACAGGAACAGGCCAGTGGGGAATAGGTGCAACTAATCCGTGGGACCCAATAACACCATGGAATGGCAATAGCACAAAAGGCACATTGTACAACATTGCAAATAACATGTATGGTGCACCTGTGGTAACCCCAATTGCCAACATATACGCAGCAAACAACGCACCAACCTTTGGTCGTGCAAGAATCCCCTTCACAGTTGCGGTGAATAATAGTAATGATGAAGCAGTACAGCTTACAGTTACAAGCAAGCCCAACAACTGCGATGTCAGCATAACAACCTCTTTAAATGTTCCGGCAAACGGCTCTGCCTCATTTACAGTTGAACCCACAGGCGGGGCGGGCACTTATGTTATAAATTTGCAGGATGATTCAGGTAACAACTATTCTGTAACCGTTGTAGTGTCTTAAACAGCATCTTTAAATTAGAAATATCAGAACGGGTGGGTTACACAGCTCACCCGTTCTTGTGGTATCTCTGTTAACCTTGTTAGCCGTAGTGTCTCGTAACATCTAAAACTTTACAGAGAAGTAGGGGATGATGTCCACATTATCCCGTGAATACCTGCGAATTTCGAAAAAACGGGACGATGTGGACATCGTCCCCTACGAAACATGTGCATTTTTTGATTTTACAATGGCGTAGGGGCAGACCTATGTGTCTGCCCAGCTAGAGGCTAGAAGTTAGAAGCTAGAATTTCGTCAGTCGTAGCCTTGCAGGTGAGGCAAACTGAATCCGGTGCTAACACACAACACGCCTAGTCCTTGGGCAGACACATAGGTCTGCCCCTACCGATTTTGATCTTGGTATCTTCAGGAGGCATACACCTTGAAAGCAAAAAGAAACGAACGCTTGATAATGGCTGTATTAATTGCGGCCTTTTCAATTTACGGTTCTTTAAGCCTCTCGGCCAAAATCCCGCAATATAGCTATTGGATTCCGCCGCTGTTCTGGGCTTTGCT
Source organism: Oscillospiraceae bacterium (assembly GCA_031269595.1). Taxonomy (GTDB): domain Bacteria; phylum Bacillota; class Clostridia; order Oscillospirales; family Acutalibacteraceae; genus JAISYX01. The sequence goes on along the minus strand of JAISYX010000135.1, from coordinate 2,402 downwards.
TGCAGGATACTGCCTGCTCAAGCGGCAAAAAAAGCACGCAAAGGCAAACATCCGCTCATCAATATTAATTTGGAGCATAATCGCAGGCATATTCACAATTGCGCTGCTCTATCTCTCGGGAATAGTAGACGGCTTTGCCCGTAGCTTTTACAGCCGCACTTTCTCAGGTCTTGCGCTCAACCTGTTCGCCTTTGGGGTCGCTCTGCTGTGCAACGAGCTTGTGCGCAGCTATATGCTCACGGGCTTTCGCTCACAACGGCGATACACCAAGCTCATCTGTGTTATTACATGCATAGCTTTTATTGTAAGTGCATTAAATTTCAGGGGATTTCTTGCTGGTCTGTCAACTCCGCTAGGCATGTTCGAAAAGCTTGCAGGCGAGCTTATGCCTGCTGTCATGCTCTCGGTCTTCCTCACCTACTGCTCATTTTACTCCAATGCAAAATCCTGCATTTTGTTCAGAGTGATTACAGAGCTTCCCCTCTATCTACTACCCATAGTGCCCAACAGCCGCTGGATTACTACCGCTATGATTAAAACCATAGTCCCGTTTATCGTTATGCTGGTTATAAGCTATGATATTGGCCTGATAAGCCGCAAAATCTCACGGCGTGAGCTGCGCAAAGAGAGCCCCGTTAAATGGATAGCCCTTTTTAGCTGCCTGACGGTGTTCATGCTGTTTATTGTGGGCTTTTTGCCCTGGCAGCCCGTTTCTGTGGCCACGGGCAGCATGGAGCCGGTTATTATGACAGGGGATATGGTCATAGTCAACAAGCTGGCCAAGTCTGAGGTCAAGGTGGGCGACGTGGTGCAGTATCAGCTCAATAGCTACACGGTTATACATCGAATACTTAGCATAAGCAAAGATGATAAAAACAATCTCATTTACATAACACAGGGTGATAACAACAACGCACCGGACCCAAAGCCTGTATCACAGGCGCAGATACTGGGCAGAGTGGATTTGACTGTGCCTAAGGTGGGCTGGCTCACCCTATGGATGCACTCGCAAAACACCGATAAGGAAACCGTAGAGGTTGCAACAGGAGACAAATAGACCCAATAAGGATGGATACGATGAGCAGCAAGAACAAAAAAAGAGGCAGCGCAAGGAATAAGCCGGAAATAAACAAGACAGATCAAACTCCGCAAAGGAGCAAGGCAAAATCCACGCCCGCTGCAATTCCCGTAATAAGCCTCAGCGGCATAACAGAAAAGGCTAAAAGCATTATTGCAAATCGGCCTTATAAGCTAAAGCCCCCTGTGTATTACACCAGTATTGCGCTGTGCTTTGTGCTGCTGCTTGCCTTTATGGCAGGGACTTTTTACTGCGCTCTGCCCCGCACACAGGTTAAGCCTACAACACTATATAACGGCAAAACGGAATCCCGCCTGAATTACGAGGTTGCAATCAAACCAAATGAGTTCTATCAGGGGGAGACACTGCCCTCGGGAGTGCCCTATATCTCCTCTGTAGTAAGTGCGATTAACCTAAGCTATAGCTTCAAATACAGCGGCACAGAGGCGGCGCAAGCTCTTACCTACTATACCACCGCAGTGGCAAGGCTCACCGCCTACAGCGCAAAATCCAACGAGCCTAAGGTTCTGTGGGAGTACACCGACCCTATCTATAGCTCAGGGGAGCAAAGCTCCGCAGGAGGCCGAGATTTTGAGGGAAGCACCACCGCCGCTATTGATCAGGACAAATACGCCGCCATGATTAAAAGCTTTGCCGAAAAGCTAGAGGTTGGAGTTTCGGGCACACTGGACGTTGAGTTTACCACGGTAATCCGTGCCACTGTAGATGGGAATCTGGCCATTACCAAGCATGTGCACTCCTTGAGTATGCCTGTGGGCGGGGAGTTTTTTGAGATAAAGCTTGAAAATAAAAAGCTCAGCAACACCCCGATAAAGCAGGATTTAATTGTTGCAGTCCCGCCAAAAACAGGGCTGGCTTGGGGCTCCGCAACTGCTGCCCTGCTGCTGTTGCTTACGCTGGCACTGCTGCTGTGGCTCAGCACTCCCTATGCAGGTGAGGCCTATGAGATAGAGCAGCGGCGTATGCTGGCCGAAATTGAGGATAGGGCGGTTAACCTCTCAAAGGAGAGCGCAGAGCAGTTTGGCGAGAGCATCCCCCTAAAGGACTTTGAGAGCCTGATAAGAATGGCTGATGAATGCGGCTTGCCCGTGTTCTGTGTTAAAGAGGAGAGCACAAAGCCCTTTACCGAATTCTTTGTTGCAGATGGCGGCAGACGTTACAGCTTTGTGCTTAAGGGGTAAGCGGTAGTACCACTTGTCATCTAAAACTTGACATACAATCAATCATATGATATACTGTAAATAAAAAAGCGAGGTATATCATTATGACAGCAAGAGAAGTTTGGTTAAGCGAAGAGCAACGC
>JAISYX010000120.1 GCA_031269595.1 Oscillospiraceae bacterium | reverse complement strand
TGATTTCTTTTTTGTCCATTTTGAATGCCTCCTTCTGATAAAAAAATAAGGCCGTCTGCTTTTGGCAAACGACCTATGTACATATTTTATTAATGGTTTCAAGGGTTCGAATCTATTTGACGGTTACTGGCATTCACGTTTTTGAAAAGCGTTTTTCAGAGAAATGAGCAGCAAAAAAGCCCACTACTGTGGGCTTTTGAGGGTCTGCATCTTTTTCGTCAGACCTTTTTGGCGGAGAAGGAGAGACTCGAACTCTCGCGCCGGTTTAACCCGACCTACACCCTTAGCAGGGGCGCCTCGTCACCAACTTGAGTACTTCTCCATGGTAACCTTTTAAAAGATATATTAAGAAACAAGTGGCGGAGAGGAAGAGATTCGAACTCTTGGTACGTTGCCGTATCACTAGTTTTCAAGACTAGCTCCTTAAACCACTCGGACACCTCTCCGTATTTCAGACTATAAAAGATTATATACTAAACAAGCAGCTTTGTCAATCACTTTTTCAAATTTTACGAAGTTTTCAAAGTTTTTTAATTTTACTTGCCAAGTTCACAAAAAGTATGTATAATAATTACATAATAAGCTCAAAAACAGGAAAGGACTCAGAAATCCCCGCAAAATATCTTTCATAAGCTTTTGCGTGCGGAGTATCTATCACATAGTGTCATGAATAAATCTATCAAAAAAACCTTAACATTGCTTACAACTCTAGTGCTGCTCATTATTTCTATCTCGGGCACCGCTCTTGCGGCTGAGTTTGATGCCTCTCCATATGAGGATATGGGCATATACATAATAGAGCGTTCTACCGGCAAGGTGCTGGTTGAGAGCAACGCAGACCTGCACTACGCCCCTCTTTCTGTAACAAAGCTGCTCACCACCATGCTTGTTTTAGATACCCTGCAAGCAACAGATGAGGTAACAATAAGCGGAGATGTGCTCGCTCTGGTTAATGCGGACGCCTCCAAGGCCAAGCTTGCGGGCGGTGAGATACTCACTGTGGAGCAGCTTGTTTACGCCATGCTTCTGCCTAGCGGCAATGATGCCGCCAGAGCCGCCGCCGTAGCCGCAGGACGCAAGCTGTTAGGCAAAGAGAGCACACCGCCGGAAAAGGCTATGCAGGCCTTTGTGGATAAGATGAACGAAAAGGCCAAAGCTATAGGCGCAAAGGATTCCCACTTCCTCAATCCGGATGGATACCCAAAAGCTGGCATGTACTCCACCGCAAAGGATATTACCACTATCAGCTTATACGCTATTGATAATTATCCGCTTATCCAAACCGCCGCAACCACCTCACATGTGACAATAAAGACAAATCTTGCAGAACACAGCTGGAGCAACAGCAATATCCTCACCCACGGCACTGTGGCAAACATCTCCTTTATGGAGGGCAGCGGAGCAAATGTTAACTATGACCCACGTATCAACGGCCTAAAGACAGGCAGCGGAGGCAAGGCCCGTGCCTTTGCCTTTAATGCCAAAAAGGGAGAAAATGAGCTTATAGGCAGCGTGCTGAATGTTAAAAACGATTCAGGCGAAACCATTTTTACAGTTGCCCAAAAGCTCACAAAATGGTATTTTAATGATTACATCCCTCTCCAAAGCCCCGAGAGTGCAAGCGTACCCCGAGTGATTAAGGCTCTGCCCTCTCCCCCTGCAAAGCTTATTCCCACTGCCGCCGCTGCAACCACACAGGGCTTTAAGCTGGATGATAACACACTGGGCATTCTGCTTATAGCGGTAGCCGCTGTGCTGCTGCTTATTTCAATAATTGCTGCTGCGTCCTCTAAAAAGAAAAAACGCCGCAAGGATGATGAGCTTTTATTTATGTAATAATTGCTTAACAAGGGAGAAAACCAAGCCTGCACTTGGTTTTCTCCCTTGTTGGTTTCCGCTATTTATACACTCGCTCTGTAGGGGCAGACCTATGTGTCTGCCCAAAGACGGACACTGTTACGGTGATCTGGGCAGACACATAGGTCTGCCCCTACGATTTTTAGAGGGACGCAATTATATATTATCTACCCCAATATTTTCTTACGTTTAATTAAAGTCAAGCAGCTAAGCGCCCCTGCTGCAAACAAAATGAGAATAGTAGCTGCTATAGGCCTATCGCCTGTGTTTGGCACTTCTTCTTCGCCTTCGTCCTTCTCATCTTCCTTGTCTTCTTCATTGCCCCCTGCCTTTTCGTCAACTGAGAGAGCCGCAGACTTAACGGTGCTGCGTGTGTGAGTGACATTGGTGAGTGTATCTGTGGCCACGCCCTCGCCTAAATCCCGCACTGTATTTTGCTGATCTGTCTCATATATCCTTGCGGCAAGGCCGTTAAGCTCTGTAAAGAAGTCGCCGTCCACGGTGTATTTACCTATGGCCGCATCCGGCTGCACAGAGTCGATAAAGTCACTTAGATATACTTGGCCTGCATAGCTGTCAACTGTAGCGCAGGCATCGCTTACGCCGTTGTCGCCCTGATATATGCTGTTTGAATAGTTACGTGCATTGGTGTTTATTAGGTTGGGAGTTGTAACATCCACAAAGGCCAGAATTTCATACTCGCCCTTTGGCAAGCCTTCAACCAGATTCAACTCCCAGCTTGCGCCGTTGTTGATTACCTCTGCACTGTACAGGCGTTTGTACTTGCCGTTTGCGCTGTCATATACAAAGCCCCTGTCTATTAGAGCATTTATTGCGGCGGTATCCTCGGCATCTGCCGTGGTAGAGAGCAGCACACATATTTGGTTTAAGGCTGAATCATCCTTATTTGCCCCGCCTATTGTGCCCCTTAGGGTAATTTCTGCCTCCGCTGTGCCGCCGTAGCTTGCGCTTTCAAGCTTGATAGAGGGCAAAAACACCGCTTGCAGAGGCTCACGGGGATACTTTACAAAGCCTTGAGCATCGTCGGTTTGTGTGCCGTCAAGATTAGTTTCGTCCATAAAATAGCTGTAAACACCCGCATTTGATATACTTCGCCCTGCCTTGAAGACTATATTGTTTGCACCCTCCTCATGGCGTGGCTGCAAGGCGTCCTCTGCATAGGGCAGAGCAAGGCTCTCTTGCTTGTTCAAGGGTGTTGTAAGGCTGAGCTTGGGGAAGTTATCTGCATCGCTAAAAAAGGCACCTGCGTTGTTCCAATAGTAGCTGCTGCGGTCCAGTGCAGGGTCTGTCTTATCGTTATCCACCTGCCATTTGCCATCTGCAGATTCCCCCACCTGTGTGCGTCTAAACAGGAACAGCTCCGCCTGTGTGTTTACATTAACGTCTGATTCGCCTATCTCGCCGTTTGGCAGAGCCTGTGTTATAGAGTACCAAATGGGCGTCATTGGGGTTCTAACACGCCATGAGCTGCTTGTGCTGTTATCAAAGATATTGTTCCCATCGCCCACAGGCAAGCCGTTTAAGTTGTTTTTAAGCCTTGTGGAGACATTGACAAGGTGGAACCTTGTTCCGCTCTGGTTCTCTGTGGTGTGCGGCGGTCTTGGCAGCCATTCCTCAAAGGAGGAGAGGTCGCCGTCTATAAAGTAGAAGCTTACCAAATCATCATGCTTTAGGCTCAAATTTATATCAGCATCAGAATTACCGTTGAACGGATTGCCGTATGTGGTCATATATCCGTCCAGACCATACCAGTAATCCTTTATTCCTGCGGAATTAAGCTGCTCTATCTTAAATTTATATGAGCCGCTTTTAAGGGCCAGTGTTGTTTTATAATAGCCTCTCTCTTTGTCAAAGCAATCCATTTCAATTGAATCCCATGCGCCTGTGCTTGAGTGAGAGTTACCGCCCACATTTACGGTTGTATAGCTCTTTCCGCTTTTAGAGCTGGGCACAACTATAATATCAGTGCTGCCCAAGGTTGAGGTAAAGTCGCCGTGGAGATAGGCTGTTCTGCCATCCTTGGCAGGGCGGGGCTGATAGTCATCTGTAACAGCTGACACAGCCTGAGTAGTAAAACAAAATAATGGGACTAATAGCATAAGAGTTAAAATCATGCTTATACTGATTTTATAAAATTTATTAAACATCATAAAACACCACGTGTTAGAGGGTTCGCACACCAACAATTTATTAAAAATCGTTTGTTATGCACACACTCTATCTTTCTTATTATTTTCAAATTAAAAACCTGCCTTTCAAAACTATTTTACCCATTAATTATGGCATATAATAGCGGGAAGTTTTTACAGCGGCAAGGCCAAAAAACTGATGCAAACCAACCCTTAGCCATGTTGGTTTGCATCAGTTTTTTTAGCATTTTGGCGCAGTATCCAAACTTCCTCCCTGCCCCTTATCAATGTAATGGGGACAGCCATCGCTTATGTTGCGGCTGCGTACGGTATCGGGCTTTTCCAGCATACAATAGCCCTCCTGCTGATGTGTACATTCTGAATTGCATGGTATTAAACTCATGTGTTAATCACCCCTCATGAGCTTAGCATTATCTAATCTTTAAATAATATTCGCATTTTTAATAAAAATTTGTGTCATAAAACCGGCCTTTGCTTCAAAGACTATATCAAGTGGAGGGGATGAGTTTGAAAATAAATAAGAAAGGTAGAGCGCAGGCGCAACAGTATGTTGGTATGCGGTCTGTTAACACATGGTGTCAAATATGAAACAATACATTAAGCTGGGAGCAATAACAATTGCGGCCATTATGGCCATTTTGACTGTTGCTCAGCTTCGCAAGCCCAAAATTCCAAATGTAGAGCTTATAGAAATACACAAGCTCAAGGTTGACACCACCATAAGCTGCTCCGGTGTTGTAGAGGGCGCAGACAGCGCAGAGCTCACTCCTCAAACTCCCTTGGTTTTTAAAGAGATACACTTTAAATCCGGTGAGAGGGTTAAAAAGGGCGATAAAATAGCCAGTGTTGATAAAGCCGCCACGGTAGCTCTGTTAGCCCAATTAATAGGCAAATACTCCTCAATTGAGGGTGTGCTCTCCTCTTTGAATTTGCCCGACTCCGGCATGGATTATTCCAAGCTGCCTATACAGGATTCCATACTCTCCCCCGCCGACGGAATTATAAGCACCTGGAATGCAGACGGCAGCACCTACATGAACATCACAGAGCCGCTTTTGACTATCTCCAACCCCGATAAATTGCAGGTGCGGCTCTCGGTTAACGAATCGCTTATTTCTAATATACAAAAGGGGCAGTATGCCATTATAAGCGGGGCTGGCTTTAACAGTAAATACAGCGGCTTGGTTACAGATATAGCCTCCTCAGCAAGAAAGGAGCTGGGCGCATCTCTCAGCTCAGAGACGGTGGTGGATGTTTTTGTAACCCTTACGGACGTAAAAAAGGACATTAAACCTGGCTTTACCGCCAGCACTAAGATTCTTACAAACGGGTCTGAAAACGTGCTCATGGCCCCTTACAGAGCCGTTGGAGAGGACGAGCAAAACCGTGAGTTTGTATATGTCTATGAAAATGGCATGGCCAAAAAGCGCATTATCGCCACAAGAAGAGAATTTGAAAACGGCTTTGAGGTTATAAGCGGCTTGGCAGAGGGCGAAAAAATAATAGCCGACGCCAGCCTAATTGAAGCCGACGGGACGTATGTGAATATCCCGTAGCAAATAACATGCATTATGCATTAAAAAACTTTCAACTTTCAATTCTCAACTGTCAACTTAAAAAGGGGTGCAGAATGCTGGATTCAATTTTATTATGCTTAAAAAGCCTTGGTAAAAAGCGTATGCGAACCTTTCTTACCATATTTTCAATTACTATAGGCGTTGCCTCTGTGCTTATTATTTCAACAGTAAGCGAGTTTGGCAAAACAGCCGTTACCTCTGAGCTGGACAGCCTTGGCCTAGGCGGGCTTGCTGTGAGCTGCTCGGCGCAAAACGGCGATATTCTGGGCATAAGCGGCAGCAAGGCAGAGCTTATAAGCCAAGTGGAGGGCGTGGACGCCGTAATGCCTGTTATAGTGCAAAGCTCCAGAGCGGAGCTGCGCACAGCACAGAGCAACTGCCTTATTTTTGGAGTAAACGAAAATGCCGATAATATAGTAGATTTGCAGGCCTCCTACGGCCGAATGATTGATAAATACGATGTGCTCTCCGGCAGAAACGTATGCATGATAGATGCAAAGCTTGCAAAACAGGCCTATTACAGGGCAAACATAGTGGGTAAAAGCATTAAACTCACAGTGGGAGGCATCCCCCGTGAATTTGAGGTTGTGGGCATAGTTAAAACGGGCACAGGCCTTTTGCAGGGCATGATGGGCGATGTTGTGCCCACCTTTGTGTATGTACCATATTCCTCACTGCAAAAGCTGAGCAACCGCAGCGACTTTGACCAGATAACCGTAAAGCTTAAAAACGGCGCAAATGTAAATGATTCCTGCAAACAAATTGAAACAACCCTTAAAATAAAAGAGACCTCGGGGCAGAGTGTTAAATACCATGCCGAGAATCTCTCGCAGCAGCGCAGTGTTTTAGAGCGGCTTATGAACACAGTCTCTCTTATACTCTCGCTTATAGGCCTTATCTCTCTTGTGGTGGCGGGTATAGGCATTATGACTATCATGATGGTATCTGTAAACGAGCGCACACGGGAGATAGGCATTAAAAAATCAATAGGGGCAAAGCGCATTTCAATAATGCTGGAATTTTTAAGTGAAGCCTTGGTGCTCACTCTGATTGGCTGTATAGCAGGCATAGCCTTGGGAATGCTGACAGTGTTTGCAGGGAGCAGGATATTTAAAATAGATGTAAAGCCTGATTTTACAATGATATTGTTTTCTATAGGAATCTCACTTGCTGTGGGGCTGATATTTGGCGTGTACCCCGCCCTAAAAGCAGCCAAAATGAAGCCTGTGGACGCTTTAAGGGCAGAATAAATTCAGTTGAAAATTGACAGTTGACAGTTGAAAATTATTGACTTTTGCGCATAATAATGCTATAATAATGATATGAAGGAGTGATTAACAGTGCCAAGAATAATGCCTATTACTGTTTTAAGAGATACAACCGAAATATCTAACACCTGCCATGAATTGGAAGAGCCTATTTTTATCACAAAAAACGGCCATGGCGATATGGTAGTTATGAGTATTGAAACCTACGAGCGTAATTTAGCCTTAGCGGACATCTACACAAAGCTTGCAGAAGCCGAAAATGATATTAAAAACGGCCGTGTTCGCCCTGCCAGAGAAGTTTTTGAGGAGCTAAAAACGGAATATGGATTCTAAATATCAAGTAAACATTTCCGCTCATGCCGCAGAGGATTTAAGAAATATATATAACTACATTTCAAGTATATTTTTGGCAGATAAAACCGCAGCAAACATAATAAGCGACATAAGAGATATGATTTATTCGCTGGAAATTATGCCGCAAAGATTTAGCTATTCCCTTAATCCTATGTTAGAAAATCAGGGATATAGGCGAGCATTGGTGAAAAAGTACGTTATCCTTTATCTTATTGACGAGGGAAGCAAGGTTGTGAATATCGCCCGCATATTTCATGGAAGTATGGATTATGGCAGGTATATATAATAATATTAAGCCGCTCCCGTTATATGGAGCGGCTTTAATGTTGGTAAACTACTTTTCAACTGTCAACTTATATAAGCGACATCTGTTCTCCCAGCTCCTCTTGTGTTGGGAAAGAGCCTGCTGAGGGTATATTCTTCTTCCTGTAGCGGTGGGGGAACTCCAGCTCGCCCTCCTGATAGAGCTTGACAAGAGCCAGCTTTTGGTTCTTGCGCAGGGTCATCACCTGCACACCCTGGGTGTTCTTGGTTGTCTTGGGGGAGATTGCGCCGCTGTGTACAAGCAACAAATGCCCTCCGCTGGAGCGCAGCAGGAACTCGCAGTCGTTCTCAATATAGTACAGGTCTGTCACCTTGGATTTGTCCGAAAGGGCGTTAACAAGCTTTTTGCGGTTGGTTTTGGTGGCGTACTGGCTAAGCTCTATCTTTGCGGCCTTGCCGTTTTCAAAGAACACCGTTACATATCCATTGTATTCCTTGGTAACCACCAGCTTGATTATGCTCTCGCCCTCCTCCATGCCCAGCTTTGCAGGGACATAATCCCCCATTACGCTGGCCTTGGTGTCCTCAAAATCATAGGCCTTGGCCTTGTAAACCTGACATTTGTCTGTAAAGAATAGCAAATCGTGGGCATTACTGGCCTCAAGGCTTTGAGTTATCTCGTCCCCGTCCTTAAGCTTGTGCTCGCCGCTCATGCGCAGGGATTGGGGCGTAATCTTTTTAAAGTAGCCCTCCTTGGTAAAGAAGAGGTTAACGGGATAATCGGGAATTTCCTCAACCTCGTTGTATTCCTCCTCCTCAGCCGCATGAATTAGCAGGGTTTTGCGGGGCTGTCCATACTTTTTAATAATATCCTTTAGCTCGTCTACTATAACACGCTTAATCTTTGCATTGGAGCTTATAAGGCTCTCCATGGCCTCAATGTCGGCAATAAGGCTCTCTATCTCCTGTGTGCGCTTGAGTATATACTCCCTGTTAAGGTGTCTAAGCTTTATTTCGGCCACATATTCAGCCTGTATCTCATCTATGCCAAAGCCTATCATAAGGTTTGGCACAACCTCTGCTTCCTCGTCTGTCTCACGGACTATCCTAACAGCCTTGTCTATATCAAGCAATATCTTTTCTAAGCCCTTTAAGAGATGCAGCTTATCCTTCTTCTTATTTAGAGTAAAATAAGTGCGCCTGCGTATACACTCCACACGAAAGCCCAGCCACTCCTCTAAAATGTCCCTAACCCCCATGACACGGGGCTGTCCTGCTATAAGAATGTTAAAATTGCAAGAGAAGGAATCCTCAAGCGGCGTGAATTTATATAGCTTTTGCATGAGCTTTACAGGGTCTATTCCCCGCTTTAAATCTATGGTGATTTTTAAGCCGTTAAGGCCTATTTCATCACGTATATCTGCTATCTCTTTAATCCTGCCGTTTTTAATCATGTCTATAACCTTTTCAATTATAGCCTCTACCGTTGTGCTGGGCGGGATTTTGGTTATATCTATGCAGTTGGCCGCCTTATCATATTCGTAACGTGAGCGCACTCTAACGCTGCCTCTGCCCGTTTTGTAAATTTGCTCCATGGCCTCTCTGTTATAGAGTATCTGCCCGCCGCCCGGGAAGTCGGGCGCAGGCATGGTAGAGAGCAAATCGTGCCCCTCATCATAGATATAGGCAATGGTGGTTTCGCACAACTCACTAAGGTTAAAGGAACAGATAGAGCTGGCCATTCCCACCGCAATGCCAGTGTTATTATTAACTAATATTGACGGAAAGGTAACAGGCAGCAGCACAGGCTCTTTCATTGTGCCGTCATAGTTATCGGCCATGTCCACTGCGTCCTTATCTATGTCGCCAAACAGTTCAACGGCAATTTGAGCCAGCTTTGCCTCTGTATACCTTGCGGCGGCGGGCTGCATATCCCTTGAATAGGCCTTGCCGAAGGAGCCCTTGGATTCCACATATGGGTGCAGCAAGGCCTCGTTGCCCGTGGTCATGCGCACCATGGTCTCATAAATAGCCTGGTCTCCATGAGGGTTTAGCCACATGGTCTGCCCTGCAATGTTGGCCGATTTAACCTTTGCGCCGTTAAGCAGCCCCATCTTATACATGGTAAAGAGCAGCTTGCGGTGTGAGGGCTTAAAGCCGTCTATCTCCGGTATAGCACGGGACATGATAACGCTCATGGCGTAGGGCATGTAGTTGGTCTCCAGCGTGGAGGTAATCTCCTGCTCTATAATGACACCCGCATTTTCAATTATACCCTTTGCTGCGGGTGTAGTGTTGGTACTTCTCTTTTTTGTCGCCATTAAAACACCATGTGTTAGAGGTCTCGCACGCCAACAATTTATTTAAAAAGTGTCTTTTGTGCCTGAGCCTCTACCTTTCGTCTTTTATTAAACTAAATTTTACTTGTATATATAAGCTTAAAAAATCAAAAATAATCTTAAAGATATAAAGGAGGTTAATATCGTGAACATTCCTCAGGATTTTTTATTTGGTTTTTCTATGCCGGATATTCTGGCTGATTCTGATATTCATTTTGCCAAGGAGGCAAGAGCCGCCGCCTGTGTGCTGCCGCTGGAATGGAAAAATATAATTCCATTTGAAGACGGCACGGTAAATCAGGAGGCTATTGAAGCCTACAGCAAACAAATAGAGGACTGCGTAAAGCGTGGACTTGTAGTTTTTGCCGTGCTTAGCCGTGGTGCTCTGCCTGAATATTTAGAGCTCTCCGGCGGCTGGTGCAGCCGCAAAACAGCACTGCAATTTGGTGTTTATGCAGAGGTTTGCTTTGAGGCCTTTGGCAGCAGAGTTAAAAACTGGATTACCTTCCAAGATATAAACACCCATTTAAATAAAAGGTATATGTCCACAGTGCGAAAGCGTGAGCCCGAGAGATTCTATCAGGCAAGCCACAATATATTTGTGGCCCACGCCAGAGCTGTTAGAACCTACAGCTATTTAAGGCAATATGGTGAAATAGGCATAATACACAGCTTTAACCCCGCAATAAGTGCCGAAAACAGCTTTGATGAGCTGGCAAACGCCGAGCACAAAAACTACACCGAGGGCTTTTGGTTCTTTGACCCCTGCCTAAGGGGCGAATACTCCGACTATATGCTGGAATACCTTAAAAAGCTTAACATGACCCCAAGGTGGAGCAGTGAGGATTTGCAGGAGATAAGCGACACCGCACATTTAAACCATTTTGCAGGGGTGCATTTTAATGTAATGGAAGGCCTTGACCCAGAGAGCAATATAAGCAAAATAGAATACGGGCTAAACCTGCTTAAAATGCGCTATGGACAAATAAAACTGTACCTCTTTGACGGGAGCATTAGCTTTAACCAATTAGAGGGCTACATCCGCCGCCTTTTGGAGCAAGATATTTATTTAAAGGGCTATTTTTCACCCTATCGCAGCACTTCCGCTCAACACAATTTGAATGTTAATGAAGGCAATAGAATATCAACGCCATAGCTTATCTTCCATTCCACGGATTTTCTTTTTTGCAATTTCTGTGCGCTTTGGGTCTATGGCAATTTCACCCTCTGCGCTTATTACAAGCACATCCCCTACTCTTGCACCGGTGGGCAGCTCGCCTATATCAATTGCGAAAAACTTTTTGTTCTCATCCTCGCAAATGGCCATAGTGCCCTCAAAACGCTCTAAAATCAACACTCTCATATAATTCTACCTCTCAGTTGAAATATTTATTTTTTGGCCGTCACTTGCGGCAACAATGCTCCCGCTAAAATCTGTGCGCAGGCACTCTATATTTAAGGTTTTAAGCCTTAACAGCACCGCCTCTGTGGGGTGTCCGTACCTGTTATCACGCCCCACAGAGATAAGCGCATACTGTGGGTGAACCTTATTTAAAAAGGCGTTGCCTGTGGAGCTTTTGCTGCCGTGATGGCCAACCTTTAAAACATCTGCACCAAGCTCGTCGCCCCATTTTTCTATCATGCGGCTTTCAGACTTAGTTTCTGCATCTCCTGTTAATAAAAAGCTGTTATTTTTATAAGTAAATTTGCACACCACAGAGTAATCGTTTGTATCGCTAAAATCCCCTATAGGGGCAAGTATTTTCATAATAACATCATCAAGCTCATAGGCGTCACCCGCCTGGGGCTTTTTGACTGATATTCCCTTAGCAATCAGAGCCTCCAGCAATGCCTCATAGGTTTTGGTGGTTGGCGTAAGCGAATCAGGCATTCGGGGCATCATAAAATTTTCTATTTCAATATCAGACTTAATTACCTCATCCATGCCGCCTATATGGTCAGAATCAGGGTGAGTGGCTATGAGCCAATCCAACCTGCTAACGCCGTGTTTGTGCAGATAATCAATTACTACACTGCCCTTGCCGTTGTTCCCTGCATCAATAAGCACGTTTTTCTCACCGCATTTGATGTAAATTGAATCCCCCTGCCCTATGTCTATCATGTGCATTTGCAGGTATCCGGGCACTGCAATAGAATTTTCTACCTTGCCAACGGCCTGTTCAACATTGCCCCAGGTTGGCACTCCCGGGAGCTGCGTTATCTCCCCAACAGTGAAGATTGTAGCCGCAACAGCCAGAATAGCAATGAATACCTTAAATTGTACATTATCCCAAAGCCTGCGTCGTTTCTTCTTCAAACTATCACCTACCTGCGCTTCTGCGGCCTCTTATTCCTATTTTGATTTTTAGCCTGAACCGGCCTTTTAGCTTGTGCCGGCGCAGCCTTTATAAGGCAATTTGCGCCTGAGCCTATTAAATCCTCACGCCTTGCAAGCTTTAAGGCCTCTATAACCTTTGCCCTGTTTTCGGGCTTAAAATATTGCAGCAGCGAGCGTTGCAGAGCCTTTTCCTTTACCGATTTGGGCACAAAAACCTCTTTTAAGGTGTAAGGGTCTAGGCCTGTGTAAAACATGCATGTTGAAATAGTGCCCGGGGTGGGGTAAAAATCCTGAACCTGTTCGGGGTGTAAGCACTCTTTTTTTAAAAAGAGAGCCAGTTCAACCGCATCCCCCATGGTGCTGCCCGGGTGTGAGCTCATCAAATACGGCACCAGGAACTGCTTTTTGCCAAGCCTTGCCGTTATTTGATAAAACCTTGAGGCAAAGCTCCTGTAGGCCTCTATGCGGGGCTTGCCCATTGTGTCCAGCACATGGGCGGAGCAGTGCTCAGGAGCAACCTTTAGCTGTCCGCTTACATGGTGCTCAATAAGCTCATTGATAAACTCGCTGTTCTTATCCTCTATAAGGTAATCATAGCGTATACCTGAGCGGATAAACACCTTTTTAACCTTAGGCAGCTTGCGCAGTGCCCGCAGAATGTCCAAATACTCCTCATGGCTGACCTCAAGAGCAGGGCAGGGCATTGGAGCAAGGCAGCGTTTGCCCTTGCACAATCCGCTTTTTAGCTGCTTTTGGCAGGAGGGTGCTCTAAAATTGGCGGTAGGCCCTCCAACATCGTGTATGTAACCCTTAAAGCGGGGATTCTCGCTTAGCTTTTTAGCCTCTTTTATGATAGATTCCTTGCTGCGGCAGGCTATCTCCCTGCCCTGATGAAAGGCTATGGAGCAAAAGGCACAAGCCCCAAAGCAGCCCCTGTTATGTGTGATGGAGAACTCCACCTCCTGAATAGCCGTAACCCCGCCCTGTGCCTCATAAACAGGGTGATAATAACGCTCATAGGGCAGTTCATAGACATGGTCAAGCTCCTCTGCGCTAAGCTTAGGCATAGGGGGATTTTGCACCAAAATCACGCCGCCGTGCCGCTGTATTATCCTCTTGCCCCACACAGCGTCCTGCTCGTCCTGCTGAATGCGGCAGGAGACAGCATACTCCCTTTTAGATGCGGTGACACGCTCAAGGCTAGGGCATTCTGCAACGCTTGCAGCTTGATAGTCTGAGGTTTTAACTGCAAAGCAGGTGCCCTTTATATTGTCAAGCGTGCTTATATCCTCGCCGTTTCTCAGGCGTTGGGCTATTTCCAAGGTCTGCCTCTCACCCATGCCGTAAGAGAGCAAATCCGCCCCCGATTCAATGAGTATAGAGGGCTTTACCGCATCAGCCCAATAATCATAATGGGCAAAACGGCGGAGTGATGCCTCCAAGCCGCCTATAATCACAGGGGTATCGGGATAGGCCTGCTTAGCCAGCTTTGAATAGACTATAACGGCTCTGTCAGGCCGTTTGCCGGCTCTGTTACCTGCTGAGTAGGCGTCGTCGCTGCGCTTTTTTAGGGCGGCAGTGTAGTGCGCCACCATGGAATCTATGTTGCCTGAGGTAATCATAAAGCCCAGCTTGGGCTTGCCGAAGCGTTTGAAATCCTCGCAGTTCTTCCACTGAGGCTGAGCAAGCACGGCGACACAATAACCCGCATCCTCAAGAATGCGGGAAATTATGGCAATGCCAAAGCTGGGATGATCCACATATGCGTCCCCTGTTACTAAGACAAAGTCGGGGGTATCCCAGCCTAAGGCCTGTATTTCTTTTTTTGTTATGGGTAAAAAAGACATTATTAAAATAACCCCATTTTATCAAATACCATTCCCTAAATATGATTATTAACTGTAGCATCATCAACCGCACCGCCGTAGATGTATACATTCGCCGGTGCCAGCTCCTTAATTGCGGCTTGGACATCGCCCAAGGTCTGGCCATTTTGCAGCAGGAAGAGCGGTGCGCCTATCTTTGCGGAGTAGGCTGAGCCAGCCAGAGCGTCGGGGTAGTTTGTGCCCGTTGTTAGAGTTACAGCACCGCCTGTGAATATTGATTTATACTCAGTATTGATTGCAACCGCCGTAGCGTAGCGATTGCTGCCGGAGAGGCGTTTAGTACTTGCAACTCCATAGCTTGATTTTAAATTATCTGCTACAGTATCACTTATGCCGCCGCCAACTATGTCGACTGACCTAATGCCTGTGGATTGAATATACTTGCCTGTGTCATCATTTACCTTTGCTGCATCACCCTTATTGGTGAAGAGTATAGGCTGCTGCAAAATACCTGCAACAGGCGAGACAGAGAGAGCGTCAGGGAAGTTCGTGCCGTCTGCCAAGAATGCACTTGTGAATTCAAGGCCATCTGCCTCAAGGGCTTTGGCGACCTCGATTGCGGTTGTGTAGCGGTTGCCGCCTGCAAGCCTTTCGACCTTCAAGTTAAGCCCCTCAAGCTGGGTGTGAATAGCCTTGCTGACAGAGCTTGCGCCGCCAATTATTATGATATTCTCAGCTTTTAAGGCGTTTATTGTGCTTAAAACAGTTTCTTCTAAGGTGGGTTTGCTTGATGTTAGCAGGATAGGCGCATCATAATGCGCTGCAAGCGGGGCTGCTGCAAGGGCGTCTGCAAAGCTTGCGCCGCTGGCTAGGATTACTGTGCTTGAGCCTGTTGGCCAGCCTTGGAGGGCTATTGTGTTGGCGGTTGTTACTCTGTTGTTGCCTTGGAGGCGGGTGGTTGGAGGCAATATGAGCACATAATCAATTGCATATGCAGCAGCATGGCGATGTGCAAATGAATCTCTGTAGCAATAGATTGTAAGATTTTCGCAGTTGGAAAATGCATATTTATCAATCCAATTAATACTGTCTGGGATAATTATTTCATTTAACTTTGTACAATCGGCAAATGCATAACTACTAATCCATTTTACACTGTCTGGAATTGTTATGCTTTCTAATTCAGTACAACCCCTAAATGCGGAATCTTCAATTCCGATTATGCTATCTGGGATTGTCACACTTGTTAAGCCAGTGCAATCTCTAAATGAATTTTTATCAATGGTTGTTACCATGCTTGGAATTATTATATCTGTTAGATTAGTACATCCGTAAAACGCTGAACCCCCAATTGTTTTAACACCCTCAGGGATTATTATACTTTCTAATGCAGTACAATTATAAAATGCTGCACCACTAATTTTTGTAACGCTACTTGGAATTGTTATATCTGTTAGATTAGTACACCCGCCAAACGCTCGTGCACCAATTGTTTTAACACCCTCAGAGATTACTACATTTTCTAATGCGGTGCAACCATAAAATGCGTCCCCACCCATTGTTTCAACATTACTCGGAATTGTTATATTTGCTAAAGCTATACAATTAGAAAACGCCTCATTCCCAATTGTGGTTACACTTTCTGGGATTATTATATCAGTTAACTTTGTACAATCTTTAAATGCGCCCCCAACAATGCTGGTTACACTATCTGGTATTGTTACGCTCGTTAAATTTGTGCAACCAAGAAACGCACTGTCACCGATAACTTCTAAACCATCTGGTATTGTTACACTCGTTAAGCCTGTGCAGCCAAGAAACGCACTCCAATCAATCATAGTTACACTACCTGGTATTGTTACATCAAGCAAACCACTACACCAAGCAAAAAGGTACCCTTCAATAGTGGTAATTTATTAGGAATTACTACACTTTTTAAATTGCTGCAGCCCGCAAACGCAAAATTGCTAATTGTGGTTACACTATTGGGAATTGTTATGTCTTTCAAGCTTTCACAACCACAAAACGCGTAACCTCCAATAGTGACTACGCTATCGGGAATATTTATATCTGTTAACCCTTTGCAGCCTTCAAATGCACTCCAACCTATTGTAGTCACACCATCTGGAATTATAACACTTGTTAACCTTTCACCACAATTAGAAAACGCACTATTACCAATTTCTGTAACCTTATATCCACCTAGCGTATCTGGTATTGTAACATTACCACCAATACCTAAATATTTTTTAATTGTTGCGCTACCATCATTAACAGTATACTCAAAATCGCCGCTAACAGCTGCACTTACTTTTGCACCTTTCCCCACTGGCGTCGCCACAAAAACCACCACTGCCACCAAAACCAAACTAACCAACTGCAAAAACTTTTTCAAAACAAACACCATCCTTTTTAAAATTATGATTTACTTACTATGCATAATCCTCTCAAGCCACTCAGCCCTTGTCATAACCACCTGCCGCGGCTTAGAGCCCTCATACGGGCCAACAACTCCTGCACGCTCAAGCTCGTCTATCAGCCTGCCAGCTCTGGCGTAGCCAAGGCGCAGCTTCCTTTGCAGCAGTGAGGTTGAGGCCTGTCCCGCCTCTAAAACGCACTCCACAGCCTGATTAAACATGGGGTCTTTGGTGCCGTTATCAGGCAGAGTGTCGCCTCCGCTGCCCTCGGCCTCCATGGCCTTGGTCTCTATTTCAATGGCGACTGCCTCGTCGTAGTTGCTCTCGGAGCTCTCCTTAATAAACTTCACAACATCCTCTATTTCTCTGTCTGTGACATAACAGCCCTGAATTCTGGTGGGCTTATTTGAGCCCACAGGCATAAATAGCATGTCGCCCCTGCCTATAAGCTTTTCAGCTCCGCCGCCGTCAAGAATGGTGCGGGAGTCCACCTGAGAGGAGACTGCAAAGGCGATACGGCTGGGAATGTTGGCCTTGATAACGCCCGTGATAACGTCCACAGAGGGCCGCTGCGTGGCCACAATCAGGTGCATACCTGCCGCACGAGCCATTTGTGTCAGTCGGCCTATGTAGTCCTCAACTTCCTTTTTGGCAACCATCATTAGGTCGGCCAGCTCGTCAATTATAATGACTATTTGAGGCAGACGCTCCAGCTCCTCACTTTGAGCAGCTATGCGATTGTATCCATTTAAGTCACGTACGTTGTTATCGGCAAATAGTTGGTAACGCTTGAGCATCTCGCTGACAGCCCACGCAAGTGCACTTGCGGCCTTTTTAGGCTCGGTTACAACAGGGACTATCAAATGGGGAATGCCGTTGTAAATGCCCAATTCAACCACCTTTGGGTCTATCATGAGGAGCTTGACCTCATCGGAGCTGCTTTTGTATAGTAATGATATGATAATAGAGTTAATGCAAACAGATTTGCCCGAGCCTGTAGAACCCGCAATGAGAAGATGGGGCATTTTGGCAATATCTCCAATGGAGATTGCGCCTGAAATATCCTTGCCCAAGGCCATAGTAAGGCGGGATTCCGACCGCTTAAAGGCGTCGGATTCAATAATTGAGCGGGTATGAACTATGCTTACAACCTTGTTGGGTATCTCTATGCCAACGGCAGATTTGCCTGGGATAGGGGCTTCTATTCTAACGCCGGAGGCCGCCAGATTTAAGGCAATATCGTCTGAAAGGCCTGTGATTTTGCTTATCTTAACCCCCGGGGCTGGCTGTAGCTCATAGCGTGTAACCGCAGGGCCTCGGCTTATATCTACAATTTTTGTAGCTATGTTAAAATCCTGTAGAGTTTTGACCAGCAGCTCGCCGTTATACTTAAGCTCGGCTGCAATGTTGCCCTGAGAGGCCTCCTGCCCGTGCTTTAAAAAGCTGATAGGCGGGAAGGTGTACTTGCCCTGCACAGACTTAGCCTCCTCCACCTCACGGGAGAAGTCGTCCTTGGCCTCCTTAGAGGGCTTCCTCTTGGCTGCCTTTGCCGCCAGAGCCTCCAGCTCGGGAGAGGCTTCCGCCATAGGCTCAAGAACCTCAGTTTTGCCGCTGCCTATCCCCCCTGCAAAGGGGTCAAAGATGGGTATGGCATCATGGTTTATGTTAACGCCCTCATCGGCAAATATGTGATTTTGCAGCTCTGCTGTCTCGCTCTTGCGCTTGCGCTTGGATTTTTTTGTGTGGGTAAGTATATCCCATTCATCCCCCACCAGAGGGCCTGAACCGCTCTTGCCTGTAGGTCTTTCCAGGTTGAAAAGCTCGTTTTCTTCCTTAAATGGAGCTTTGGCGGGTGCTGTCTCTTTTTTGCTGTTTTTGCCTGGCTTTTCTGCCTTGGCCTTGGAAGCAGCTGAGCTTGCCGCCTCGGTGTTTTTGCTTTGAATGCCTGTAACAGGCTTGGCCAGCATGTGATACAGCCTGCTCAGGCTTGTTCTTGTTGTTATCATGAAGAAGATAAATATTAACAGTATAATTGTAACCAAAGCACCTGTTATGCCAAAGAGGCGCATAAACACTCCGCCCACAAGTGCGCCTATAAAGCCGCCCCCTGCGTTGCCTGTGCCTCTTTCGTAGGCTTCAAACAGGATTTCGGTAAAATTGCTGCTCAGCCTTTCGGAGCTTATGGCAAAGCCGTTGGAGATAAGAAAGACCAGCGCATAAAAGAACACCAGCGCAAAGCCTATAATAAGCAGATGCGTACCCAGCTTTTGCTCCGGCTTTGAAAAGGCGTTGCGAATAGAGGCATAAATTAAATAGAGCACCCACAGCATGGTGAATATGCCAAAAAGGCCCATAATAAAGCTGTGAAAAGCCAGCCAGATATTTGAGCCTTTAATAAGTATTATAAACAAGAGTAAAATAGCCGAGCCTAAAAGAATTAGAGCTCTTCTGTCTCTGCGTGATTTGATAGCGTCAAGCTCGGCCTTTCTTCTTGCCGAAACTCTGGTGCCATTCCCGTTTGATTTTGCTGCCATTCCCTATCTCCCTATGTAAATCCCGATTTTACTCAGGATTTTCTATCAGCTTGTACAGAAATTTAAGTGCGGATTTTAATCCGCCCAATTCATCTATTAAACCCAGCTCTACAGCTTTTTCCCCTTCAAGCACAGTGCCCACATCCAAAACCAGCTCGCTTGTGTTAAAGGAGAGCTCTCTAAGCTGCTCCGGTGATATATTAGAATTTTCTACAACAAATCGTGTAATGCGTTCCTGCATCTTTTCAAAATAATTTAGTGTTTGCGGCACACCCAAAACCACGCCGCTCATGCGTACAGGATGCAGCGTCATTGTGGCTGAGGGCGCAATAAACGAGCGTTTTGCGCTAACCGCCAGCGGAACTCCTATAGAGTGACCGCCACCAAGAACAAGCGAGACGGTTGGTGTTTCCATTCCGGCTATCATCTCGGCTATGGCTAAGCCTGCCTCTACGTCTCCCCCTGCTGTGTTAAGCAGCACCAGCAAGCCCTCTATGTCCTGAGATTCCTCTATTGCAACCAGCTGAGGCAGAACATGCTCATATTTTGTTGTCTTGGTTTGTGGAGAGAGCAGGTAATGCCCCTCTATTTGTCCTATTATAGTTAAGCAATGTATTAAATGCTTGCCGTGTGCAGGGGTAATAGAACCCAGTGAAATGATTTGCTCCCTCTGCTCAGGCGTAAGCAGCACATGCTCTTCCTCATCCTCGTGATGTTCAAGCTCAATGTCAAAATCCAAGCTCACACTCCCCCTTTTACAACATAGTTTGTGTAAAAGGCGGGTGAATATCCCCTAAGCTAATCTAAAATCATCTTTCCTTTAAAAGCTTTTCAAGCTCCTCCATAAAGGTGTTAATGTCTTTAAAATGGCGGTAAACAGAGGCAAAGCGAACATAGGCAACCTCGTCTATATCCTTTAGCTTCTGCATGGCATATTCGCCTATCTGCATTGAGGTAACCTCTCTGTCAAGGGAATTTTGCAGACTAAGCTCTATTTCGTTAACCGCTTTATCGACTGTATCAATAGATACCATGCGCTTTTCACAGGCGCGCAGCATACCCCTGAACAGCTTGTCCCTGTCAAAAGCTTCACGGGATTTATCCTTTTTAATAACAATTACAGGGACAGTTTCGATAATCTCATATGTAGTAAAACGCTTGACGCATTTAAGGCATTCCCTGCGCCGCCTAATGCGCTCACCTTCATCTGTAGGTCTTGAATCTATAACCTTACTCTCTTCACATCCGCAAAAAGGACATCTCATACCAACACCATGTGTTAGAGAATCGCACACCAACAGTATGTGAAAATTCACTTGTTGTGCCTGCGTCTCTGCCTTTCGTATTTTTTTAACCTAAGCTCCCGCCACAATATATTGTGTTAATTATATCACATTTTAGAATTTATTGCAAGTACTATACCGATAACAAATTGTTAAGTAATTCCAACGCCTGCTTTAGCTGTTCAGGCTGTTTATAATTGCTTCTGTAAACCTCAATAATCCAATCTGCATTGACATTCTCTGCATCTAAACCGGATTTGAGCTCGCTGTAATCCATTTGCCCCTGCCCGGGGAGCAGACAGTCTGCCTCTTCGGTGTTGTCGTTGACATGCACGTGCACTATTCTTTCACCCATGGCTTTGATTATATCCTCAGGCTTTTCACCGGAGCGCACCGCCTGCTTTACATCAAACACAAAGTAGGCAGAATCGCCCAGTGCCTCCCTGAATCTGCTTAAGAAGTCGGAGTGCGCACTCCTGTGGCCGAATACATTCTCCTGTGCCACTCTAAGGCCGCGAGCCTCGCCTCTTTCAACCAGAGCCTTAAACCGCTTGAAATACTGCGCCTCGTCTATTCTTGCAAGTTCCCTGTCCCCGTGTATAACAAGGATGTCCGCACCCAAAAGCTCTGCCGCTTTAAAGTAATTTTCATAAAATTCCAGCATATCCAAAAATCTTCGCTCATAATCAGAGAAGAACATGTAGGCTTCCATCATAGAAGAAAAGGGATGCAGTGAACGCACCTGTGCGCCATGCGCTTCAAGCTTTTCTTTTAAAACACCTATAAATTCAGGTTTTAGCTCGCTTGGGCTGTTAAAGAATATCTCAAAGGTTTTAACGCCCAATAAGAGCAGCACATCCAAGGCCTCCTCTGTATTCATTGGATACAGGCAGGAGGTTGAAATTCCAAAGCTAGTTTGTTTCTTCAAATCAACACCATGTGTTAGAGAGCCCGCACACCAACATTTTAGTTAAAAACATCTGTTGTGCCTGCGTCTCTACCTCTCTTGTTGTTTTCAAACTAAACACCATGTGTTAGAGGGCTCACACACTAACATTTTATTAAAAAGCGTTTGTTGTGCCTGCGCCCTACCCTTCTTGTTGTTTTCAAACTATTTCCTCAATTGGTAATAATTTTGTATTTAAGTTATTCAACGTATATGTTACAATGGTTTTATTAAATAAAAAGGGGTGCTTATTTTGAAGATGTTTGCTGAAAAATTTTTAAACCACACAAAGGATTTTAACACCTGCACTGTTATGATATTAAAGTGCGGTGCGGTTTTGTTTGCTACTCTGGTGATGTGCGGGGCTGCGCTTATGTTCATTCCGCCCAATATTGCAGATTCTCAAACGGCGGAGCTGCTTGCAGAGGAGCTGCTTTCTGCCGGTGAAAAAACACTGATAATAACAGTGTTAATGGGCTTTATATCTGATTACATAACAGGCAAAAAAGAAAAATAATGCTATCTCTCACTGGGGCCTCTGTATTCGTCATAAGCGAATATTAAGTCGTCTAAATCTCCTCTTTCCTCGGGGTTTGTAAATTCTTCCCAAAACACAAATTCCTGAGTGTTTTCTTTTCTATTGTTTGTCATAATTTGCTTGCTCCTGTCGAAGCACCATGTGCTTAGAGAGCCCGCACACACAATTTTTTTAAAATTGCTGCGGGGATTCCTGCGTCCATTCGTGCCTTTTCGTTCAAAATATTTCCGCCATTTTTTCAAACAGCTATCATTTATTATATTATGATGCAGGGCAAATTATGTGTCGATTTTTAGCTTGTTAAAACTTTTCTTCTTCTCCACTTGCCGCAGGCAAGAAAATATGATATTACGCCGTCTATCACATGCATAAGCGTGTGTGAGATTGTAAAGCCTATCAGGGCTCCCTTTGCGCTGTGTCCAGTGACATAATAGCCAAGCATAAAGCCGCATATATTCATAACTACAAAGGCCGCCTGCCAGCACAGCTCAAACTCCTGCCTTTCGGCTATCATAAACATAAAGGAGAAGGGGGTTACAATAAACATCATAAAGAATGCGGGGGTTAATATTTGCACAAACTCACCTGCCAAAGTCCAATCAGGGCCTAAAAGCAAGGGGATAAGCTTAGGCGAGAATATCATCAGCAGGGCAAAAACAGGCGCAGAATACAGTGCCAGCGGCTTTAGGGTCTTGAGCATAAGCTCACGGCAGCTCTGCCCCTTGGCATAGAGTATGCTTGCATTTTCACGGAAGACATCCCCTGCAGCTCTTGAGATAAGAGAGACAGGTATGCCCAGCAGGGTGTAGGTATAGGAGAAGCCGCCCTGCACAGTCAGGCTGAAAAGCGTGCTTAAGAGCAGAACGGGGGTTTGCTGTGCAATTGCGTTAATCAGCCTTGCGGGAACTATCATTATAGGGAACTTGCGGTAGCGTTTAAGCTGCGTAAGAACCAAGCTTGGCGTGATAGACTTAAAGCGGTAAAGCTCCTTCTTCCACACACGCAGCACAAGGCCTATCCAGGAGATGGCCTCACCTGCAATTCGGCCTATAATAACGCCGTTGAACATTTTATTAAGGGGCTTAAAGCCAAAGCCCAGATTTATGCCGCTTATGCTTAAGGCCTTTATAACCCTGTTGGCCGAAAGCTGATTGTACATGCCCTTGCGGTTAACCCAATAGTTGGCTATTTGATACCCCGCCCCAAAGAACAGGTAAAGAGCAAGCCAATTAAGAGTGTGAGCAAACTCCTTTTCACCAAATACCCCTGCAACAAAAAGCCTTATTGGTCTAATAATGAGCAGTATAAACCACAGCAATGAGGTTGCCGCCGAAAGCACCGTTGCTCCTATTGTAAGCGCAAAGGCGTCGTTATCATCCTCAGGCAGCATGATTGCCTGCTCATACATACAGGTGGTAAGCACCAAAAACACAGAAAAGATGGCGTTAAGAGCACCAAATTCACCAAATTGCGCAGGTGTGTACATGCGTGAGATTATAAGCCCAACCACCCCGGGCACAGCTTGGCCTATGGCCGTTGCCGAGACAAGCTTGGTGATATTTTTGGCATAATCATTCCTCCCGCCGCCCTGGCTATCTAGCCTGTTGGGGGCAGGTTTTTTTTTAAATTTATTAAACAATGATTTTATCTTGTTTAAATAATTATTCAAAGTTAATTATACCTTTCTGTGTTAGTTGATGTATAATAATTTACGTTCCGTAGGGGACGAATTGCATTCGCCCGCAGACTGGGCTGGTTGTGTGAGAGCGGGTGGAATGTTACTTTTCTATCGCCCCGCTGACGTGCGTCATTGCGAGCACCGCTAAGCTTGAATTTACCATGCGGTTACGAGTGCGAAGCAATCCAGTGCACATTGCTTCGCACACCACACCTTACTGTTATTGCAGCTTGGTTGCGTGCTCGCAATGACGCAGCTTTTATGATTCCAAAGTCATTTAATGCACCGCTGTAGCTTTGCGGGTGAATGCAATTCGCCCCTACGCAAGCCTTATACAGTTCTATCGTCCAATATCCTTGCGGTAATGCGCACCCTCAAATTTGATTTTATCCACGGCGGCATAGGCCTTTTGCAATGCGGCTTCAAGGCTTTCGCCTGTTGCGGTTACGCCCAGCACACGCCCTCCGTTTGTCACAAATTCTCCGTCCTTAAGGGCTGTGCCGGAATGGTACACTGTAGCCCCCTCAAGCTGCCCCTTATCATCCAGTCCTGCAATGGTTAAACCCTTTGGATAGGCCGAGGGATACCCGCCGGAGGCCATTATAACACAGGCGCAGGCCGAGTCTTGCCACTCTATGTCGATTTTATCCAGCGTTTCGTCTATTACTGCATCAATTATATCTACAAAATCAGTTTTTAACCTAGGCAAAACCACCTGAGTTTCAGGGTCGCCAAAGCGGCAGTTGTACTCAATAACCTTAGAGCCTTTAGGGGTGAGCATAAGCCCAAAATACAGGCAGCCCTTAAAGCTCCTACCCTCCTGCGCCATTGCATTGATAGTCGGCAAAAAGATAGTCTCCATGCACTCCTGCGCAATTTCATCAGTATAAAACGGGTTGGGGCTGATTGTACCCATGCCCCCCGTATTCAAGCCCCTGTCGCCCTCCAAGGCACGCTTATGGTCTTTTGAAGATACCATGGGCTTAACGGTTTTGCCGTCTGTAAAGGCCAATACAGAGACCTCAGGACCTGTTAGAAACTCCTCTATAACCACCCTGCTGCCAGACTCTCCGAATATCCTGTCAGACATAATGGAGTTAACGGCAGATAGAGCCTCTGCCTCATTTTCGGCTATAATAACACCCTTGCCAAGAGCAAGGCCGTCCGCCTTTACCACTGTGGGATAGCTGTTTTGCTCCTTGATATAGGCAATTGCGGACTCTGCATTTTCAAACACGGCATAGCCTGCGGTTGGAATGCCGTAACGCTGCATTAAATCCTTTGAAAACACCTTGCTGCCCTCAATAATTGCGGCGGCGGCGTTAGGGCCAAAGGCACGGATTCCCTCTGCCTCAAGGGCGTCTACAAGCCCGAGAACCAGCGGGTCATCAGGGGCGACAAATACGAGGTCAACAGCCAGCTCCTTAGCCAGAGAGACCACGCCCTTAATATCTGTTGCAGCAAGGCCGAAGCACTGGGCATCCTTAGAGATACCGCCGTTGCCCGGGGCTGCATAAATTGCATTTACACGGGGGCTTTCCTTCAATTTGCGGATAATGGCGTGTTCACGCCCGCCCCCGCCTATAACAAGTATTTTCAAATTTAGAACCTCCGTTTATTTGTGTAGTGTAAAAAATTTGTATTCAGGCTGAGAGCTAGTGCCAACAACACGCCAGCCCTCTGTTTCATATAGGTTAAGCACCTTTGTTATGTATTCACAGTAATGATGTTTATCGCATAGGTATTCATATTTAGCTGTAGAGATTTCATCTGTCTTTTTTTGCGTAATATGAAAGCGAATATATTTATACACAAGTGCAACCTCCTGTTTAGCATCTCTATTTACTAATTAGCTTGTTTGTAGGGGCAGACCTATGTGTCTGCCCAAAGACGGGCGTTTTGTGGCAACCTAGGGCAGACACATAGGTCTGCCCCTACGGTTTTTAGCGGGATTCAATTCTATTTCCGCAGGGTAACATTAAGCTCATGCCCATGGCCTCCGGCGGCTGTAATAACCTGCCAGCCCTCATTCTCATACAGATTAAGCACCTTGTTGATATACTCAAAATTGCTGCTTGCGCCAGCCAAGCGTGCCGGCAAGGCTGAGGGCAGAGCATAGGCATCGCTGTGTGTAGAGATTGCTGTAGCCGCCTCCGCCGTATAAACCCCAAAATGAATAACCTTAACCAAAACTAAAACCTCCCGAAATTACGAATTACGCATTAATGTTTAAAGTGTCTCATCCCTGTAAACACCATGGCGATTCCGGCCTCATCTGCGGCCTTGATAGAATCCTCATCTCTAATAGAGCCGCCTGGCTGAATTATAGCTGTAATGCCCGCATTTTTTGCGGCCTCTACACAGTCGGAGAAGGGGAAGAAGGCATCGCTGCCCATTACACTGCCCTTAGCCTTATCACCTGCATATTTAATGGCAAGCTCAAGGGCTGTGATTCTGTTGGTTTGCCCGGGGCCTATGCCAACTGTCATGTTATCCTTGGCAAGGGCTATGCCGTTAGATTTAACGTGCTTAACAACCTTCCAAACAAACTTGAGCTGCTCCAGCTCCTCGGCTGTGGGAATGCGCTTGGTTACAACCTTTAATTCATCCTCATTTAAAAGCTCTGTATCCAGCTGCTGAACCAGCAAGCCGCCAACAACCTTTTTCATGTCCAGAGTATCCTTGCTGTTTGCAGCGGCGCAATCGGGCAGCTCCAGCAGGCGAATATTCTTCTTTTGTGTTAGAATTTCAAGTGCATCTGCATCATATGCAGGGGCAATGATAATTTCAAGGAAGATTTTGGCAAGCTCCTCAGCGGTGGCCTTATCAACTGTGCGGTTTAGCGCAACTATGCCACCAAAAATAGATACAGGGTCGGCGTTGTAGGCGTTGATATACGCCTCGTAAATATCCTTGCCAAGGCCTGCACCGCAGGGGTTTGCGTGTTTAACGGCAACGGCGGCGGGCTTTTCTGTGCCAAATTCCTTGAGCAAATCCAGTGCGCCGTTAGCGTCGTTGATGTTGTTGTAGCTAAGCTCCTTGCCGTGCAGCTGCTTTGCGGCGGCAAGAGTGTTTGAGTTGTTGCCTATCTCCTTATAAAAAGCGGCAGATTGGTGCGGATTTTCACCGTAGCGCATCTCCTGCACCTTTTCATATGTAAGAGTGAGGTTTTGCGCCAGAGGGCTCTCTCCCCTTGCCTTGCGCAGGTAGGAGTTAATAAGCGCATCATACTGAGCTGTGTGCTCAAATACCTTGCCCGCAAGCTTAAACTTAGTCTCTTTGGCTACCTCACCGTTTACCTTGTATTCCTCAATAACCTTGGCATAATCGGAGGGGTCAACTATAACCGCCACATCCTGCCAGTTCTTGGCCGCCGCACGTATCATGGTGGGGCCGCCTATATCTATGTTCTCTATGGCCTCTTCCAGCTCCACAGGTGGCTGTTTTAAGATAGTGGCCTTAAATGGATACAAATTAATAGCAACTACATCAATGGGAGTTACACCCAGTTCTTCAATTTGCTTCATGTGCTCAGAATTAGAGCGCATTGCCAGTATACCCGCATGTATCATAGGATGCAGCGTTTTAACTCTTCCGTCCAGACATTCGGGAAAGCCCGTAATGCTGGAGACCTCTGTTACAGCTATGCCTGCCTCTGCAATGGCCTTGGCTGTGCCTCCTGTAGAGAGCACCTCAAAGCCCAGGGAGTTTAACTCACGGGCAAAATCCACAGCTCCTGTTTTATCGGATACACTTATTAACGCACGCTTTTTCATAAATAGTTATTCCTCCGTTATTGAATTTGCAGCAAAGGAATTTGCCGCTATTGATATATATCTGCCAAGGTTGTAAATACCCGAGGAGTCTAAATTGTCATTATTAGCAAGGAGTATTGCCTTTGTGCCTGTTGATTTATCATACATAATATTGGCTCTAACACCTGAGAATACTCCGTCATGGTGATACCACACACCGTCGTTATACCAGCCATAATTATAGCCGTTTAGCCTTTCAAGATATTCGCTTTTAAAAAGCTTGCCGCCAAAGTAGGCGTCCAGCCATTTGTTTAAATCACCTGTGGTAGAAACCAAGGCAGCAGCCGAATAAAACAGAGTGTAAATGCCTGTACTTGGAATCACAAAGGCATCCTTTGTGATTGGCTCGGCTGTGGGGACTTCGCCTGCAAAGCCAGTTTGATTCATGCCTGGGGGAGTTAAGAGCTTTTCTTTAACATACTCATTATAAGATAGGCCTGAGGCCTTTTCTATTATTCTGCCCAAGAGGTAATAGGAGGTGTTGGAGTAGTGAAAGGTTTTGCTGCGTGTTGCGCCTTTTTCTAAAATAAAATCCTCGCCCTGCTGAGGGGTTAGCTTTGACAGCTCTGCATAGGCCTTTGAGAGGTCAGAGGTGAGCATGTCAGTTAAATCAAGGTCGTCAAAGCCTGCCTTCATAGCCAATAAATCTGCTATGGTAATATCCTTGCAATAGGCATATTTAGGGAAGTATTTGTCAAGGGTATCCTCAGGGCTTAGCTTGCCCGCCTCCTCAAGCTGAAAAATAGCTGCGCCTGTAAACTGCTTGGTTAGCGAAGCTATAAGAAAAGCTGTTTGCGTGGTGTTTTCTTTGCTCTGTGCAAGGTCAGAATAACCGTAGGCTTTATCAAACAGCACTGTATCCTTATTGGCAACAAAGGCTGAGCCGCTAAACTTGGCGGCTGTAATCAGGCCTTCAATTTTATTATCCAGCTCTAACTTAGCCGCTGTGTTTGCGGTGTTTTCAACAGAAGAGGCCGCCCCCTCCTGATTTTTAGTGCAGCTGCAAAACAGCAGTGCAACGGCTAAAAGGATAGCTAAAAGCTTTGTTTTCATTTACAGCACCTCGTTGAAGTGAAAAGTGAAGAGTGAAGAGTTGTGGTGGATTTGCTGCGCAAATTTTGATTAAAAGTTGTAGGGGACGATGTCCACACCCGTGAATATCTGCGAATTTCGAAAAAACGGGACGATGTGGACATCGTCCCCGAAATTTGTACATTTTTTATTTAACAGATTAGTAGGGGCAGACCTATGTGTCTGCCCAAAGACGGACATTTTACGGCAATCTGGGCAGACACATAGGTCTGCCCCTACGGTTTTTAGAGATACCAAATATTATGGTTATATTATAGCATATTCCCGCATAAAAGTCAAATTTTGTGTAATTTAAGGCGTGCTTTTATGCGTCAAAAACGGCTAAGTCATAGGCTTTGTGAATGGGGTGATATGTTAATAAGAAGTTTACATACTCGAAGCTAGAGGCCAGAAATTCCCAGTTGTAGTTCCCGCTGTAAATTAAGCTTAAACTACTTTTTAATCAAAATTTGCGCAGCAAATCCACCGCAACTTTTCACTCTTCACTCTTCACTTCAAATACACCTCTCGGCCCTCAATTTTTAGCCTGCCCTGACAAAACAGCGAAACTGCCTTGGGCAGCAGCTGCCATTCGGCCTGCTCCATAACCCTTTTTTGCAGAGTTTCCGGCGTGTCTCCGCTCTCAACGGCTACAGCCTTTTGCAAAATGATAGCTCCGCCGTCAGGTATGCTGTTGACAAAATGCACTGTTGCACCTGTCACCTTAGCCCCGTAATCAAGCACCGCCTGATGTACCTTTAGGCCATAAAATCCCCTACCGCAAAATGCGGGGATTAAAGAGGGGTGCACGTTGATTATTTTATTTTCATATTTACTTATAAGCTCCCCGCCCAAAATGGACATAAAGCCCGCAAGTATTATTAAATCTGCCTTACAGCTCTCAAGCTCCTTTAACAGAGCCAAATCAAATTCCTTTGATGAGGCAAAGCTTTTACGGGCAACCACCGCTGTTTTTATGCCGTGTCTCTTGGCTCTTTCAAGGGCATAGGCCTGAGGATTGCCTGAGATAACACAGCAAATCCTGCCGTTTTGCAGCTCTCCCCTCTCCCCTGCGTCTATAAGAGCTTGGAGGTTAGTGCCTCCCCCTGAGACCAAAACAGCTATGTTTAACATATATCTACACCGCTTTCGCCTGTTACAGCCTCACCCAGAATATAGGCATTTTCGCCGTTCTGCCTCAGCACCTCCAAGGCCTTATCTGCCTCTGTTTTAGGCACTGCGGCTATCATGCCCACACCCATGTTAAAGGTGTTGAACATCTCACGCTCTTCCATATTGTGCATCTGCTGCATAATGCGGAATATTGGGTGCACCTTGATTGCCGCCCTATCTATTTTTGCCCTTAGGCCGGGCTTTAGCATTCTTGGGATATTCTCATAAAAGCCGCCCCCTGTTATGTGTGAGACAGACTTTACATTAACCGCCTTGAATAGCTCCAGCATGGGCTTTACATAAATCTTGGTGGGAATGATAAGCTCTTCACCTAAGGTTTTGCCTAAATCGTTAAGATAAAAGCGCATGTTTTGGGCATTTGCCCTGAATATATGGCGCACCAAAGAAAAGCCGTTTGAGTGCACCCCTGAAGAGGGCAGGCCTATTAAAACATCCCCATCCTCCATTTTGCTGTTATCTATTATTTTATCCTTATCAACCACGCCAACGGAGAATCCGGCTAAATCGTATTCATCCAAGGCATAAAAGCCGGGCATTTCGGCGGTCTCGCCGCCCACCAGAGCACAGCCTGCCTGAACACAGCCCTCGGCTATGCCTGAGACTATTGCGGCAACCCTATCGGGCACATTTTTGCCAACGGCTATGTAATCCAAAAAGAATAGAGGCTTTGCACCGCAGCAAATAACGTCATTAACGCACATGGCAACGCAGTCTATGCCCACGGTGTCGTTCTTATCAAGTAAAAATGCTATTTTTAGCTTGGTGCCCACACCGTCTGTGCCTGAGACAAGCACAGGCCTTTTGTAGCCTTCCAAATCCAGTTCAAAGAGCCCCCCAAAGCCCCCTAAGCCTGAAACCACTCCCGGGACAAAGGTTCTTGCCACGTGGGACTTCATTAGCTCCACCGCCGCATAACCTGCGGTAACGTCTACTCCCGCCTCTTTATAGCTGTTGCTGTAACTTTCATTCATTAACTTTTCCCTCCGGATACTTTAATCTTGTGAGAATATTTATCAAACGGAATTTCTTCCGGAACCTCTATAGGATATTCCCCTGTAAAGCAAGCGTCACAAAAGCCTGTTTGAGCCTGCGGAGCTATGCTCCTTATACCGGCAACGCTGAGATAGCCCAGCGTATCCGCACCCAGAGCCTTGCAGAGGCCGTCATGGGGCAGTCGGTTTGCCATAAGGGATTCTTTTGATTTTATATCCGTACCAAAAAAGCAGGGGTGCACAAAGGGCGGTGAGGAGATACGCACATGCACCTCTTTAGCACCGGCCTCGCGGAGCAGGCCAACAATGCGTGTGCAGGTTGTGCCTCTTACTATAGAATCATCCACCAGCACAATGCGCTTGCCCTTAACCGCCGCCGAGAGTGCGTTGAGCTTGATTGAGACAAGCCGCTCACGCTTTTGCTGAGTATCCTGAATAAAAACACGGCCTATGAACTCGTTTTTAACAAGACCTATGCCGTAGGGTATACCTGATTCCTCTGCGTAGCCCAAGGCTGCATCTATGCCGGAATCCGGCACACCGCAGACTAAATCGGCCTCTATGGGGTGCTCCTGAGCAAGAATCTTGCCCGCAAGCCGCCTTGCAAGGTGGACGCTCTGCCCCATAAGGACTGAATCGGGACGTGAGAAATATACGTATTCAAAAATGCAGAGGGCGGATTTTGCCGCCTTCTTCGCCTTGATAGAGTGCAAGCCCTCGTGGTTTAGCATGATGACCTCACCTGGCTCAATATCACGCACAAATTCTGCACCTATGGTGTCAAAGGCGCAGGTTTCGCTGGCAACCACCCAGCTGCCGCCTATCTTTCCCAAGGAAAGCGGACGTATACCCAGCGGGTCACGTGCTGCAATGAGCTTGTGAGGGGACATTATAAGCACAGAGTATGCACCCTGAAGCTTATCCATGGCGTTGGCCATAGCTGTTTCAATAGAGCCGGAGCGTATGCGTTCCCTTGCGATTATATATGCTATCAGCTCGGCGTCTGTATCTGTTTGAAATATTGCTGCATCACGCTCAAGCTCTGCACGCAGCTCATATCTATTGGTTAACGCACCGTTGTTGCACACGGCCAGCGAGCCATGAGCATACTTTAAAACCAGTGGCTGGGCGGATTCCCTGCCCCCTCTGCCAAAGGGGTCATAACGGACATGCCCCACGGCTATCTGTCCGTTGCCAAGCTCGCTTAAGCTCTCCTCGTCAAAAACATCAAGCACGGTTCCTCCCTCACGCTTAAATGAGAATTTACCGTCGTTGCTCACGGCTATGCCGCAGCTCTCCTGCCCTCTGTGCTGCAGAGCAGAAAGGCCAAGATATACCTCCTCGGCCACGCCCAAACCTCTGCTGCTGTATATTCCAAATATGCCGCATTCTTCCTTCATATTATAAATCTTCCTCCAAAAAAATTATTTGTTCGAAGCCTAAATGAATAAGTAAATATGCAGCTAAATCTCGTTTAACTTTGATTGAAGGGCTTTATCCTTCTTAATAACCTCGTCACACATATCCTGCTTAGCCTGTTGCAGCCTTGCAGCAAGGCTCTCGTTCCCCAGAGCCAGAATTTGTATTGCAAGCAATGCGGCGTTATCTGAGCCGTCAATTGCAACGGTTGCCACTGGTATGCCCTTGGGCATTTGCACTGTTGCAAGGAGTGCGTCAAGCCCGTCCAGCGTTGAGGATTTAACAGGTATGCCTATAACAGGAAGAATAGTATGTGCTGCAAGCACTCCCGCCAGATGCGCAGCCTTGCCTGCCGCCGCAATAATAACACCAAAGCCCTTCTCCGCCGCCGTAGAGGAAAACTCCGCCGCCTGAGCAGGCGTGCGGTGAGCACTCATTACGTGCACCTCAAGCGGGACATCGTAGGCCTTTAGGGTTTTAATTGCACCCGAAACTATAGGCAAATCACTATCACTGCCCATTATAACGGCAACCTTTTTACAGTCTGACATACATACTACCTCCAAAATTAGAAATTCAAAAGCTTAAGCAAGCGATTAATAAAATAAATCACTTTTTATTTTATTACTTTTTTTGCTAAAACGCAATAGGAAAATGACATTTTGATAAAAAATGTAATAGATATTGTGTCCGGCACAAAAAACTCAACAAAATGTGCTACACTTATCCTGTTGAATTTTGGCATAATGAAAAAAGAGCCGGCCTGATGGGCTGCTCTTTTGGTTTTTGTTGGTTAGGGTGATTGTTAATATATGCACTGAAAAGGTGCGCGAAAAAGCTGCGCCAAGAAAACAAGTGCAATATCTTATATATGAAATCAAATAAAAATTTTACCCCAAGCGGCGGTCATAAGATCGCCGCTTTTTTGCGTTTAAAAAGAATCCATGAGACGAAAGGAACATAAAATGAATAAATATTTCAAACGTCCAATAGCATTACTGCTGCTCGCCGTTATTTTTCTCTCCTCCACTGGTCTAACCAGCTTTGCCGTCAATTCGGGCGATACCGTGTATATCTCAACAGGCTTACGAGCACAGCAATACAGCGATACAGGCAACAAAAACGCCTATGCAACAGGGGTTTACTGGCACGAGGGCAGTGTTTCGGTCAGATTTATAACTACCCGTGTCGGCAGCTCGCAAACCCGAACCAACGAGTATGTTTACTGCATTGAACCGGCGGTGGCATTCAGTAACAACACCTACCCAGTCACCTCCTTTACCGCCGAAAAATCCACCTCAATTATGTAACCTTTGATTGTCATCTGTCTTAGATAATCGCCCATGTTGCTCATACTGGCCTGCTTCATTTTTTGTGCTATTACATCCGCTTCATCAGGTGTGACGTAAAATTTCTTCTGCACCGTGCGTATTCGCTCACTCATGCGTTCACCGCTCCTTTTTGTCAATGGTTTGGGATTTTGTCCAACAAGCAGTTTGCCGCAGGGCAAAACGGAAGTGGGTACTCACTTCCTATGCTTGCTATGCTACTTCTCCCTTTGTTAATATCCCTTTTGAGTAGAGCAAAAACGTGGAAAGTAAAGCGATTTTTTGATAAAAAAGAAAAGCCCGTTCAAGATGAACTGACGGACTTTTCTACAATAATATCAATTGTGTTCCTACCTTAGCCTACTGTTGCTTGCCGAAGGTGTCGCAAATAAATGTGGTATTAACCCACCGGTGTACAATTAACAAAGGAAAATACGATTTAGCGCAAATTTGCGATTTCGCTTGGGGGTCAGAATGGAAAACATAAGCTCCAAATGCTCGTGAAAAGAGCCTAGATTAACAAAATCCCACACCACAAGCTTCGCTGTAACAATATTGAGGATAAGCGGTTCGATTTCGGGGGAAAAAAGACAGCGATCGAAAAATTCATTCGCACAACGCTGCCATAAACAGCTTGCCATAAAACCACGCCTTTACGGTGTCCTCATTTTTGCTCGGAACATCGCCGTATCCAAACAGCGATTTTAGACGGTAAAGTTCCAAAATCTGCTTATTTGTGTAGTTTACCATATTTTTATATGTACGCAAGTGGGGGTATTTCCCCCTGCAACTTTTCCAAGGCCGCAGGGGTGGTGTTTCAAAGTTTTTCGTTAAACTTTCGATAGTTGTTTTACAATTGCACCACAACCTGTGTGTGGCAGAAACATTACTTCAAATCGATCCCCTTGATGTATTGAATCCGATGACAATATAAACAGGTCTATACTAGTCCCGTCATCTGTCGTAAAATTAAAGCTTTTAGTTGTATTTCCCTTACCAGTAGTATCCCAACCAGTTGCTGTTCCAGTTGCAATTGTGTAGTCATTTTTAATAGCATAAGGTATATCCAAAATATAATTAGATGAATAAAAAATTGTTAAAAGCACGAAAATTACTGGAATGGCCACCGCCCCCACAAATTCAACAATAGATTTATCTTTAGTGTATTGTTTTATAAGGTATATTTCACCAGCAATTAACGCCACACTAAAAAGAACAACACCTGCTAATCCAGCAATATAAAGATATAGAATCGCATTATAATGTGTAGAATATTCCATGT
>JAISYX010000079.1 GCA_031269595.1 Oscillospiraceae bacterium | reverse complement strand
GATGTTCAGAATGTGCAAACTGCATTACCAGCAAAAGCGACCCACGTGTTATAAAGGGCAAAAAGCAATATTACTGCACTCTTAAAGAAAAAGGCGTAAACGACAGCGCAGGCAACAAGTGCGCCGATTATGTCTCGGCATCGCTTATGTCAGGCGGAGTTACGTTTACAGAATCACCAGACCAAGCAGAGGTGCACGAGCCTGCGCCATATTCTGCGCCCTCACCTACACCCTATGCGCCGCCTCCAACTGCACCATCCTCACCTAAAGTGCCTAGGCAGGGTTTATTTTCACTTAAAAGAGACTGCGCCTTTTGCCGCAACTGCATACACAATACAAATGACAACAGACACAACAAAAACGGCAAGGCCTATTGGTGCTCCTATTATGAAAAGGGCGTAAACAGTGAGGATTCCAAGAATTGCAGCAAGTATTCAACTCTGAGCTACAGCAGTGAAATGAACTCCGAAATCCTACCAAACCTGCACCCTTTAATGCGAAAAGTCCTGATAGGGGTAGTTATGCTTGTAATTGCCATACTTTTCGCCATAATACGAGTCTTAACGGAGATAGGCTAGAGGCAAGAAGCTTTCTATAAAACTGACTGCCTTGCGTGTGGAGCAAAGGGGCGGAGAAAAGTGAAGGGTGAAAAGTGAAGAGTTGTGGTGGATTTGCTGCGCAAATTTTGATTAAAAAGTAGTTTAAGCTTAATTTTCAACTTTCAACTTTCAATTGTCAACTTAATTATGCATTATTAATTATCAATTATAAAATGTGGAGGTATTGAAATGTCTGATTTATCAAAAGGCGAAAACTTTGTAACCGACCCTAGCGAAGAAAGCGTGATTAATGGCTTTAAGCCAAAGGGAGCGTGCTGCGCTAATTGCAGATTTTTCGGCAAGGCCGCACCAAAGCACTCTTCACAAGGCGAAAATTGGTGCAGCTTGTACGAAAAGTATACTTTAATCAATAAATCTTGCAAAAGATTTGTACCCAAAAGCAAATTACGAGCCCCCTTTTATTTTGGCATGCAATACGCTTACTTGTGCGGCCTTTCGCTCACCTTTGCAATAGCATGTTTAATAGCATCGGTATCCTCTATTATAAGTTATTTCATGGTAGCTCAGGCAAGCTCTGCTCACATTGAAGCCCTGCTGTTTGCTGGCATAGCCTGTATTTTTGGTATGCTTCTGGGAATTGCATCTGTTATTTGTGCTTCTCTTGGCTATAAAAAACACACCATAGGTAACATAGGGATTATTGGCTCAATAATATCACTTATTGTCTCAATCGCCGGCCTATTTTGGCTTTTGCGCAGCTTAGGTATATCCCTGCTTATGTATTTCTCAAATAACATTAAAGATATAATTGCTTCTTCTATTGGAATTGCAATTGTACTCCTGATGTGTTACGTGGTTTACTTTTTTCTAACAGTCAAAGTAAACGGAGTGCGTGTACCAATGTGGGGGTCGGCTACGCTATACTCTGCCTTAAACGGCAACGACGAAATTCACGCTGATTTCAGCAGACCTAAAAACAAAAAATAGATGTTAGAGGGTAGGAATTAGACGTTAGAGTTTGCCCAGCTCCAGCACCCGCTATAAAGCAGGCTTAAGTTACTTTTTAATTAATTTGCGCAGCAAATCACCTTTAATTACGAATTACGCATTACGAATTACGCATTGAATAAAGAGGTGTTTAATATGTCAAGATGTTCAGAATGTGCAAACTGCATTACCAGCAAAAGCGACCCACGTGTTATAAAGGGCAAAAAGCAATATTACTGCACTCTTAAAGAAAAGGGCGTAAACGACAGCGCAGGCAACAAGTGCGCCGATTATGTCTCGGCATCGCTTATGTCAGGCGGCCTTACGTTTACAGAATCTCCCGACCAAGTAGAGGTGCACGAGCCTGCTGCGCCCTACTCTCCATCGGCTGCTGCAAGCTCTACACCCTATGCGTCACCTCCGCCCTCCTCTGCACCCGCTGCGCCTAAACAGGGCATGTTTTCTCAAAAAAGAGACTGCGCCTTCTGCCGCAACTGCATAACAGAAAGCAAAAACAGAAAATATCTAAAAGGCGGCAAGGCCTACTGGTGCTCCTATTATGAAAAGGGTGTAAACGGCGAGGACTACAAAAACTGCGCCCAGTATTCAACCCGTAAAGACGAAAGTGATCCAGCAAAGTCTCCTCCCATCTTTAGCAGCAGCTCTAGTAAAGTAAACATAAGGCTTATAGTAGGCTTGATTGCCTTTGTCTATTTGGTTATTATGGAAATAATAGAATTCATCAATACAGGCTCGTTCTTCTGGTAATAACATATATCATTTACGAAAGGGAGTAATCTTCAACACATGAGCACTATCGAATTTTTATTTAAGGGCTACGGCCTAAGCGCACTTATTGCGGCGGTTCTTGCCTATCTTTTGGGCAGTGTGAGCTTTGCCATACTGCTTACGCAGCATTATAAAAAGCAGGATATTCGCACACAGGGCAGCGGCAACGCAGGCATGACTAACGTGTTCCGCTCTGTTGGCAAAACAGCAGGCATACTCACCTTTGTTGGGGACTTTGTAAAGGCTCTGGCCGCTGTATTTCTTGGTATATTGATATTTCAGTGGTTCGATTCTCTTACGCTGTCCCTTCTTGGATTTAGCGCAGGTGAGGCGGCCTCTGCTACCTCTATTGGCATTATAGGCGGAGCAGACGGTCCTACTTCCATTGGGGTGATTAACAACGGCATTGCTCCCGATAAATACTACCTCTTCGGCGGATACATTGCGGGCTTTTTTGCTATGCTGGGGCACATGTTCCCACTATTTCATCAATTCAAGGGCGGCAAGGGGGCTGTCACCGCTGTGGCTACCGTTGCGGTTTTGGATTGGCGGCTGTTTATAGCCATTGCAATAGTATTCTTTGGCTCAATAGCTCTTACACGCACTATTTCAATTTCTACCATCGCCGCTGCTATTTGTCTGCCCTTTTTAAATTTTGCTATTAAATATTTCTTCGATTATAAAACAGGTGCCGCCAACTCTGTTTACCTTTGGTTTACCTCTGTTATGATGCTTATTATCGGGGCTTCTGTAATTGCTAAGCATCATGAGAACATTAAGCGCATATTAAATGGTACAGAGAAGAAGTTTACTATTAAAAAGGATGGATAATTAATGCATGTAGCTATAATAGGGGCGGGGAGCTGGGGCTCTGCCCTTGCCATGACTGCCCTTGAGGCAGAAAACAGGGTTACCCTGTGGACACGTTCTCAGCTTGACGCAGAGGAGCTGAGGCAGGGCAGAATCCCGCTTTTGCCTGAGGCGGTGCTGCCTTCTGAAATATATTGCACCACTGTGCTTGAGGACATTAAAACCGCCGATATATGTATACTGGCAGTGCCCTCCCCCGCTGTGCGTGAGGTTGCTTCCAGTCTCAATGGAATAGCCCGTGAGGACGCGATTATAGTGAGTGTAAGCAAGGGCTTGGAGGCGGGCTCACTTAAGCGCATGTCTCAAATTATAGACGAGGAGCTGCCAAAAAATCCTGTGGTGGTGCTCTCAGGCCCCTCTCATGCAGAGGAGGTAGCAAAAAAGCTGCCAACTGTTGTGGTTTCGGCCTCTCACCACAGAGAGAGCGCAGAAGCGGTACAGGAGGCTCTTTCTACCGCCTGCTTTAGGATATACACCAACCCCGACGTGGTGGGGGTGGAAATCTCCGGCACTGTAAAAAACGTGATTGCTCTGGCCTCGGGAATAAGCGATGGCCTAGGCTTTGAGGATAACACCAAGGCCGCTCTTATGACAAGGGGCTTAAGTGAGATAGTCCGCCTGGGCACTAGGCTTGGCGGCACAAAAGAGACCTTTCTGGGGCTTGCGGGCATAGGCGATTTAATTGTAACCTGCACCAGTATGCACAGCCGCAACAGGCGTGCGGGTATTTTGATAGGCCAAGGCCGCACGGCAGAGGCCGCTGTCAAGGCCGTTGGCACGGTTGAGGGCTACAACGCCGCAAAAAACGTTAACGAAATAGCAATTGAGCTGGGCATAGAGCTGCCCATAATTTGTGAGGTTTACCGCATAATCTTTGAGGGAGCACCCGCAGACGAGGCCATTTATAACCTTATGACACGGCCGTATAAGTCTGAGATTTGAAAGAAGGATACCTTTGAGCGAATTTCTAAAAAGAACCTGGGCAGAAATTGATTTAAACGCCATCGAGGGCAATTATAAGCAGGTGC
Organism: Oscillospiraceae bacterium; assembly: GCA_031269595.1. Classification (GTDB taxonomy): domain Bacteria; phylum Bacillota; class Clostridia; order Oscillospirales; family Acutalibacteraceae; genus JAISYX01. The sequence goes on along the minus strand of JAISYX010000079.1, from coordinate 20,644 downwards.
GCAGCTTGCTTGCACCCAATGTTAAAATGATGTGCGTGGTCAAGGCGGACGCCTACGGCCACGGGGTAGAATTTGTTGCCAACACACATCAGCGGTTGGGTGCAGAGTGGTTTGGCGTCTCTAACATTGAGGAGGCTCTGCAACTGCGACGCTGCGGCATAATCAAGCCCATATTAATTTTGGGCTACACCCCGCCCGAAAGGGCTGACGAGCTTTATAAGCTGGCTTTAACTCAAGCGGTATTCTCCCTTGAATACGCACAGGAGCTATCAGAAGCCGCAATTAAATACAGGGTTAATGTTAATATCCATTTAAAGGTAGATACAGGCATGGGGCGCATAGGCTTTGTCTCCGGAGGCCTGCAAAGCCTTGACGAGGCCGAAAAAGCCTATCTTATGCAGGGCTTAAGCTGCGAGGGTATCTTCACCCACTTTGCAGTGGCAGATGACGGCTATGCCGGCAGAGACTACACCCTGAGGCAGTTTGCCGATTTTAAGGCCTTTATTGCCGCTCTGGAGGCAAGAGGCCTAAGCTTTAAGCTGCGCCATTGCTGCAATTCCGCCGCAACCATAGCCTATTCTGAAATGCATTTGGATATGGTGCGCCCGGGCATTATCCTCTACGGACTTGCCCCCTCTGAAAAGCTGTTAAAGGCAATTCCCTTTTTGCCCGCCATGCAGCTGCGCACGGTTATATCCATGCTAAAGACTATACCCGCAGGCTCAAGCGTGAGCTACGGGCGTCTGTTTGTGGCCGAGAGGCAAACCGTTACCGCTACTGTGCCCATAGGCTATGCAGACGGCTATCCCCGCCCCCTCTCCGGCAAAATGGACATGCTGGTAAACGGCATAGCCGCCCCTATAATAGGCCGCATTTGCATGGATCAAACCATACTTGATGTTACAGATGTGCCTGAGGTTAAGTCGGGAATGCAGGTTACTGTTTTTGGCACAGATAAGGGTGTAACCCTGCCTGTAGACAGGCTTGCCGCCTGCACGGGAACTATAAATTATGAAATGGTGTGCCTGATTGGCAAGCGTGTGCCCCGTATCTTTTACAAGGACGGCAATGAGGTGGGGCAGGTTAATTATATACTTGATACGAAGGTTTAAGTTGAAAATTGAAAGTTTTTTTAAGGAGATTTTTACTACTATGAAAAAATTAACTATAAAAGGTTTATTTGTATTGTTTTCATTTTTAACTTGCATAATTTTTAATGGTTGCCAAAACAGTAACGACACAGCCGTAAGCCCATACACAGCTCCTAAAAATTGGATTGAAGCTTATGAGACCCCCGATAATAAGCTTACAGTTAATGTGGACGCAAAGGTCATTATACCTTCTTTTGATAAATATCCTGTTTACTCTGCAGTAAATGAAGAGGATTTTCAAGGGTTAGCAGACAATCTTATATCGGTGTTAATGAAAGATAAAGATGTTTTTGATATGAAATCTATTTACGATGACACTAAAAGTGAAATCACTGAACGAATAGAGTTTTTGCAGATACAAATTGCAGAGATTGATGAAGAATTAAAACAAGAAGCCGTATCAGATGCTGGGATTACTAAAGAAGAGACCTTAGAAATCAAGGCGGGTTTTGAAATTGAGCTTGACTATCTTCAAAAAAAGTTGCCTTCGGCACCAGAAGCTTTTGTACAAAAGCTTTCTAATGGTAAATTAAAGACATATGAAGACATGTACGGCGGATACACAGAATTGTTAAATGTGGAAACCAAAATAGAAAACGGTAAAAAGTTGGTTTTAAGCATAGACAAAAAGGAAGGAATCAGCAAATATTATACTCCAAATAGGGTGGAATATAATATAATCAATAACAACAAGGGTTTTCTCTTTGCCTATAATGATTGGAATCAAACAGATATTAATGAAATCAATTTATCCAAGGAGGATGCAATTGAAAAAACCAAGTCATTTTTAAATGAAATCGGCTTTACAGGTATGAATTTTTTTGATATTGGAGCAGTATCTCATGTTAATTTAGAGAATTTAGAGATGGATGAAACCGATAAATGCTATGGTGTCACTTTTACTAGAATCATAAATTCCATACAGTTAGGCATGGTTAACAACATATCTCACACCCCATATCATGAGGAAACAATAACAGTAGCCGTTTCAGATAATGGAATTGAAGGCTTTAGCTATATTTCACCCAAACGTGTCACCGGAACTATCTCTGAAAATATTAAATTGCTGCCATTTGCAGAAATTCAAAGTGTATTTAAAACGCAATCAAAATTTAACAATATAGAAGATTTCCTCTACGATGATATAGACAAAATAAATATTACTAGAGTTGAATTGAACTATGCGTATATCCAATCCGACAAAGATGCTGAGTTTAAAATTACTCCTGTTTGGGACTTCTTTGGAGACCCTGTGATGAACGATGATGATGATACGTATAACCTTGCACGTGCCAAATACAATAGTTTTTTAACAATAGATGCTGTCACCGGTGATGTAGTAAAGCGAAATTCTTGGGCGTAATTAATGGTTAATTTAAGGGTCGTAGGGGACGATGTCCACATCGTCCCGTTTTTCCAAAATTCGCATGTGTTTACGGGATGATGTGGACATCATCCCCTACGAATCCTAAAGCTTTAGATAAGAAATAATAGATAATAGTTTAATGCGGAAATGCTGACGCATTTTTTGATTAAATATTTAAATCAAATTTGCGAAGCAAATTCACCATTAATTATGTATTAAAAAACCTATATGTAAACTTCTTATTAACATATCAGTTCACCCGCAAAGCCCATGCCTTAGCCATTTTCAGCCCATAAAAAGCCGCCTAAACTCAAGCAAAATTTGACTTTTATTCGGAAATATGCTATAATATAACCCTGCTGCTAGAGGCTAGAAATTGCTCAGTGCAGCATTGTATTACCTTGTAAAATTAAAAAGTAATTCAAATTTAATTTATAGCGGGAGCTGTGACTGGGGTATTTCTAGCCTCTAGCCTCTGGCTTCCAGCTTCTAGTAGAGGATATTTAATATGGAAAATTTAGCTCCTAAATACACAGGCAGTCTTCGCAGCTTTATGCTTAATGTCCCTGAGGAAATCCGTAATTGCTCGGGTATTATTCTCTTCGGACGCAAGCTGCGCTCCTTTCTCTTTTCAACGGATATTAGCATTATAGCCAACTGCAACGCAGATGCTATTATTGCAGTTTACCCCTTTACGCCCCAGCCTATCATCACTCAGGCGGTTATGCTGGCGGCTCAGGTACCTGTTTTGGCAGGCGTGGGCGGCGGCTGGACTAAGGGCAACCGTGTGGTGGACTTAGCCCGTCACGCAGAGTTTCAGGGTGCAGCGGGAGTTGTTGTCAACGCCCCTACTGCCAACGATACTATAACTGAGGTGGCCAAGCATATTGATATACCAATAGTTGTTACTGTGGTTAATCTGGATGTGGATATTGACGCCCGCTTAAAGGCAGGAGCAGCCATACTTAACGTATCTGCCGCCTCCAAAACCCCTGAGGTAATCCGCACTATACGCAAGGAATTCCCGCAGGTTGGCATTATAGCCACAGGCGGCCCCTCCACCGAGAGCGTAAAAGAGACAATAGCCGCCGGAGCAAATGCAATTACATGGACGCCGCCCTCTAACGGCGAGGTTTTTAAGAGCGTTATGGATAATTACAGGAACAATAAGGCACACCCCTGATTTATAAAATGACAAGCACACGGAAGGGAGCAAACTCAATGCAAAAGGAACGCTTAGCCTGGATTGATATTGCCCGAGGCTTTGGCATTTGCCTTATTGTGCTTGGACATGTTAATCAATACTGCGGCCCTCGCATTGTTTATAACTATATATATTCCTTCCATGTCCCGCTGTTCTTTTTAATTTCAGGCTTGGTATTTTCAGTTGCCAGCCCGCCTAAGGAGTTCTTTTTTAAAAAAATCCGCACTCTGCTTATCCCATTTTTTGTGTTTGCATATTTGAGTATGCTTGTGTTTTACATCACAACAGATGGCCTTGGCATAGATTTGCCCTTTAGGTATCAGCTATACCACCCCATTTGGAAGGCAGCTTTAAATGTTATTTACGGAAGCACTATTCAGGGGCATCTCTTCGCCAATACCCCCCTTTGGTTTTTACCCTGCATTTTCGCTCTTCAAGCTATATACTATCCTATTGAAAAATATCTGATTAAAAAATATAACTGGGGAGTGTACGGACATATCTCCTTAGGAGTGCTTGTCTTTTTAATTGTAAGCATGATTCCCCTTCCCGACATGCCCTTTAGCATGTCTCAGGCCTTGCATATGCTGCCGTTTTTCGCCTTGGGCAGAGTTATAGGCTGCACCCCCTCCCTGCTTAAAACAGGCGCAAAAAGGCAGGAAATCCCCCTTGCCCTGCTGCTTATTGCTGCGGGGTTTTGCCTCTCTCTTAAGGAGGCTCACTCGCCCTCTGTTTCAACCAATATGTATTTATACTATGCCTTTGATATGTTCAAGGCCGCAATATCCTGCACAGGCTGGATTTTACTTCTTAGGCACTGGAAAAATCGGAACGAGGCTTTTATCTATCTGGGCAAAAACACCACCGGAATTTTGTGCCTACACAAGCTGCCTATCTTATTTTTGCAAGCTTGGCCGTTAACCGTAACGATTTTCAAGCCCCCTTTCTGGGAAGCAGCTTCTACCGCCGAAGCCGTTTTAACCACGCTGATAACCCTTATAGCGGCGGCACTTTGTATTTTGCTGTGCGTTGCTGCCGGCGAGCTAATCAAGCGTTTTTGCCCTATTATTTTAGGGCTTAAAAAGGCAAAAAAAGCTTAAATCAAAATACAGGAAAGGACGCAGGAGGCAACACAAAATATCTTTTATAATATTTTGTGCGGGAGTCCTCTGGCACACGGTGCTTAGATTATGAATTTTATCGCTGTCTCTTTGGTTGCGCTGGTGCTGGCCACCCTTTTTGCCTATATCGCAGATAACAACAGCTCTGCTAACGAGCTTGCGCTAAACGGCAAGCGTTATGACACTGTTTTTATCTTCCTCTCGTTTTTTGTGCTGTTTGCCATTTCGGCCACCAGAGTGGATCTTGGCGACACCATTATTTATGCCCATCGTATCTTCCCAGACATAGGCAGAGACGGCATGTTCAGCGGCCGTGAGGACCCCATTGCAAACGCAGGCATATACATCCTTTTTAAAATTTGGCCTAATGCACAAATCATGATTATTGCCACCTCGCTTATTACATTAGGGCTTTTGTTCCGTATGTTTGCCAAATATTCCTCACGTTTGCATATGACAGTGTTCCTATTTATTGCCTCTAATGTGTTTGAGACCTCAATGAACGCCACAGTGCAGTTTGTTGCTGTTGGAGTAAGCACCTTTGCCATTGAGGCTGCAAGGCAAAAAAAGCTTTTTAAATTTTTGCTCTTTATAGTTATAGCCAGCTTAATTCATCAAAGTGCAATTATAATGTTACCTGTTTATTGGATGATAAATGCACCCATTTGGTCGCTAAAAATTAAAATTATCTTTTGGACAGGGCTTATTCTGGGAGGTACATATTTTACATGGCTGCCCCTTTTAAACCGCCTGCTGGCCTTAACCAGAATGGGTACATATCAAGAATACATGGCAGCAGCCGGTGCGGGCATAAACATCTTTCGAATACCTGTTATTATGGTTCCTGTTATCTTCTCTTGGATGGGGCGTAAAAAGATCGCAGAGAAGTATCCCCATTTAACACCTATTGTTCATATGTCTGTAGTTAATGCTGCCTGTTATTTTATAGCACTTAACCACTGGCTGTTCGGGCGGCTCACCTTCTTTTTGGAGATATACAACTTTGCCATGCTGCCTATTATAATAGAATGTGCATTTGAAGATATTCAAACCAGAAAAACCGTAGAATCCCTAGCGTATGTCATGTATTTTCTGTTTTTCTGTTATCAGCTTTTCTTTTTGCGGGGCAATGGCGGTGTCCTTCTCAATTGCTTTACCAATCCCTTCCCCGACGTTAGCTATGTAACCTGGGGAACATCATAATTTTTCGGGGGGCTTAATTATGAAACCAAGCAGAACCCGCTACAATGGCTTAGATGCTCTCAAACTCATTTGCAGCTTTTTAGTAATCGTTATACATTTGGCAATTCCATCTACCTACTATTACTACTTAAGAGGAATGGCCAGAATTGCCGTGCCGGTGTTCTTTTTGATTACGGGTTACTTTTACGTAAATACCTCAAGAAAAAAAAGAAAGCAACAAATAATAAGAATTTTAAAGCTGCTAATCATTTCCCTCACAGCGTATTTGCTCCTGGGAGCTTTGCATATATACATATTTGGCGGCATTTTCTCCAATTTAAGCAGTTATCTCTCTTCCTTCTTTTCCCCATCATCTATTTTTAAGCTTCTTGTCTTCAACCAGTCGCACGAAAGTGCCGTACATCTGTGGTATCTTTCCGCATTATTATATGTGTTGATTGTTTATTATTTGGCCTATCCTCTGCCTAAAAAATATGTTTTTATACGCAAAAATAAGTATCTGATTCTTACACTTTTCACCATCGTATTATTGTTGATAAATCTCAGCATTGGTGAGTTTTCTCCCTTTATTTTTGGGAAGAAAATTACAACAATTGCCTATTCCCGCAACTTTTTATTTACAGGTTTGCCCTATTTTAGTCTGGGCATACTTTTACATTCCCCCTTTATAAAGAGTCTTTTAAACCAGATTAAGCCCTCTGTTGCCCTTGCCGTTACAATTTTTGTTCTCATATTCTACCTTGCAGAGCTCCGCTTTATCGACAGACCCCTTGATAATTATTTCTCAACTGCCATTCTAAGCCTTTCAGGGTTTGTCTTCTTTGCAAAGCTGAAAATAAACGACACCAACCCCATAGCTATATGCGGCAGAAAATATTCCCTTGGGATTTACATAACGCACCCTGTTGTGCAATGCCTTGACGAGCTAGGCGTGTTTAACGGCTCTGTAATGATGCATCTTAGAACACATCATCGTCTTCGCCCTTACTCTGGCAATAGTAATATGCTATTACAAAGCAAAATCAATGTTCAAAAAGCCCTTACCTAAAAGGAGTACCCCTTGAAAAAACAGCTGCTAATCATCTCATACGATTTAGAAATAGGCGGAGTCGAGCGCAGCCTTTTAGGCCTGCTTGGCAAACTGGATGTCTCAAAATATGATATAGATTTGCTGCTTTTTAGCCAAAGCGGCGAATTTATGGAGTTTCTCCCTAAAGAGCGGCTTAAGCTTCTGCCTGAGATACCCGCCTATAAGACTTTTCGCATGAGCATAGCACAGGTTTTGCGCAGCGGCAGGCCGGATATTGCCGCCGCCCGTTTGCTCGCACGCCTGCTTACAGGGCTTAAAAAAGGGGCAAAAAACGGCTATGCAATGCAGCTTGGCTGGAATTTATCCGCACCCTTTCTGCCAAAAATCACAAAGGAATACGACGCTGCAATCAGCTTTTTGTGGCCGCACCACTGTTGCGCCTTTAAAGTGAACGCAAAGTGCAAAATCGCTTGGATACACACAGATTACAGCAGGCTTAACCTAAACCGTACAGGTGATTCCAGGGTGTGGAACAGCTTTGATTATATCGCCGCTGTTTCAGACGAAAATCGTGCCATATTCGGGCAGGTTTATCCTGAGCTTGCGCACAAGACTGTCACCATAGAAAATATACTGGATTCCGATTTTGTCAAGGCGCAGGCCGAGGCCTTTGTCCCTGCTGAAATGCCACCTTCAAATAGCGTAAGGCTGCTTACAATAGGCCGCTACTGTGAAGCCAAGGCCTTTGACAGAGCCATTCACGCCTGCAAGCTCCTTAAGGATAGGGGCGTAAAGGTTAAATGGTACGCCATAGGCTATGGCGAGCTTGAAAACGAGCTGCAAAGCCTTGTAGCTCAGCTTGATTTGGCCGAACATTTTATAATTTTAGGCAAAAAAACCAACCCCTACCCCTATATCAAGGCCTGTGATATTTATGTGCAGCCCTCTAGCTACGAGGGCAAGGCCGTTACCGTGCGTGAGGCTCAAATTTTGGGCAAGCCTGTACTTATCACCAATTTCGCCTCCTCCGCCAGTCAATTAAGAGATGGATTTGACGGCCTTATCTGCCCCATGAGTGCTGGGGCTGTGGCCGATACTCTTATAAGGCTGATTGAGGATAAATCCCTTTATGAAAAGTTAGTCAATAACATAAAAAATACAGACTATTCAAACAATGATGCAGTTGAGATAATAGACAAGTTGTTTGGTAACAAAGTTTGAAAAAAGGACGCAGGAAGCCCTAAAAAATATTTTTCATAATGTTTTGTGTGCGGGCTCTCTGACACATGGTGTCAATGATGAGTATATTAAAAAAAGCAAAACAAAAACACAGGCTAATCGCAGGGCTTGCTTCCCTTGCGCTTAGCTTGTGCTTGCTTTCAATTCTTGCTCTGTGTGTGTTTGCGGTTATTCAGGTTGACGGCATAAGTGGCATGGAGCCTGTTATACGTGACAGGGACTATGTGTTTATCAACCGTTTTGAGCTCTTCCCAAGTGCTGGCAAAATAGCGTATATCAGCCAAGGGAAGGAAAAGCCCGCTGTACTAAGAAGGGTTGTTGCCACAGGCGGCCAGACTGTCGAAATTAACTATAACGAAAACACAATTTACATAGACGGTGTCCCCTTTGACGACCCCTACAAAACCGAATTAATGCTGCCTGCAGGAGACATACACTACCCATTCACAGTACCTCAGCATGAATATTTTGTGCTGGGCGATAACAGAAACGGCGCAATAGATTCCCGCTTTAGCTATTTTGGAACAGTAAAACAGGAGCAAATTATAGGCGCAGCAGTATTCAGACTATACCCATATGGGGATATTGCCTGGCTAAGCTAGAGGCTAGAATGCTCCCAGTCGCAGCACCCGCTGAACTATTTTTTAATCAAAATTTGCGCAGCAAATCCACCACAACTTTTCACCTTTCACTTTTCACTCTTCCCTGAAAAACCGCCCAGTCTGCGTGCGAATGCATCATTACGCATTACGCATTAAAAGCCAAAACATCCTGCCAAATCTGCTCCGCCCTGTGCACCCATAGATTCTCACTTTCAAGGGCATTTAAGGCATTCTGATGATATTCCTTGTATTGCTGCTCATCGCTATACATTTTAATTATCGCCTGAGCAAGGCTCTCGGCCTGCTCTGTGCACACTATGCCTATGTTATACTTTTCTATAAATTTCTTGGTTTCAAGCACATCTACAGCCACCACAGGTAGGCCGTATGAGATGTATTCCGGCAGCTTAACGGGCATTGCTATGCTCATATAATAATCATATTTTCTGGGAATCACCGCCACATCGCAGCTTAAATACAGTGCTTCCAGCTCCCGCCCTGATATGTGGTGCACATGCAGCCAGGGCGCGGGCTTAATGTCAAGGCTCTCAAACTCCGCCTTGCGGCACACCAGCTCCAGCTCTGCATTAATTTCTCGATTCACCAGCTCCATGGCCTTAATAAGCAGCGGGACACCCGATTCCTCTGTAGCCTGTCCGGCATATATAACACGCCTTTTATCGGGCTTTGAAGAGGCCGTCTGCGCCCTTTTAGCTCCCGCCGGAGGCAGGGGCTTAAGCTCCCTTTTGGCCTTTACAGCCTCACAGAAGGACTGTGTAGGCCCATACAGAATGGTGCAATGCTTTTGAAAAAGTCCCCATTCAAAGCGTTGTATGCTTTTTATAAGCCACATTTTAGGCAGAGCTTCTCTCCTGCCATACCAATTTGCAAGCTTCCAGTATGCATCTCTGTAGAATAAGGCTGTAGGGATGCCCTTTTTATGCAAAAGCTTAATCAGTGACAAATCCAGCGGGTGCAGCATAGGCCCAGCAGGAGGCTCTATATAGCAAAATTCATAGGCCTTGGCAGGCTGATTTTTAATTTTGCTTATCCAGTGCTTAAGCGTCTTGCCCCTTGCCTTAAAGTTGGCAGGGTTTGAAAAGCCGGATATTAAATCCACCTGCCAGCCAAGCTCCTTAAAGGCCTCCAGCATTTTTACAGGCCGAACAGAGGAACCGCTCTGCATATCCTGCATATCCACATGAGTAATATATAAAATTTTCACAAAAAATGTCCTTTCATTTTGTAGGAAAGTATGGTATAATTATAAGGTAAGTGCTTTTATTTGCTCACTGCTCTGTAGGGGCAGACCTATGTGTCTGACCAGATTACCGCAAAATGCCCGTCTTTGGGCAGACATGCAGGTCTGCCCCTACAGCTTTTTAGAGATACCTTTAGGTATAATTTAAGCACATTTTTTGCTATTTGTAAAGGGCGTTGATTCATGAATTTTTTGTTTATATCTCCAAACCACCCCAGTGTTAACACACAGCTTGCCTGTGCGCTTAGCCGTGCAGGTGCAAATGTGCTTGGAATTGGAGACGCAGGGCTTGAGAGCCTCACCCCTGAGCTTAGGGACTCCCTTGCCGCTTATTATTATGTTAAAGACTTACATGACTACGAGAGTGTTTACCGTGCTGTAGCTCATTATATAAGCCATTACGGCAAAATTGAAAGGCTTGAAAGCTTTATTCCCTATTGGTATCCCCTAGAGGAACAGCTCCGGCACGACTACCGAATCAATGGCAGAAAGCACTCAAAGCCCTTAAGTCTGGCCGAAGCAAAGGCCGCCGATATAGCCGTCCCCGAGCACAGAGCTATTAGCTCCTCACGGCAGGGCGGGGCATTTGCCAAAAAGCACGGATACCCTGCTTATATTAGGTATTGCAGCCTTTGGCAGCCGGATGTTACTATAGAGAAAAGCTCAGCTTTAAAGCCTGTGGATTTTGCGCAAAAGCCTGAGATTTTCACCCTTCCCAAGGGGGATTTTTTGTGTGTTGACGGGTTTAGAACAGCCAAGGATTCCAACATATTCACCGTTTATTACAGCCTTGCAGAGGATTCTACCCCTCAAAAGCAGCAATACTTTTACACCTATAGCGGCAAGCTCCCCTCTGAAAAGCTGATTAATGACATACTAAGGCTTTATAATATAAGCAACAGCTTCTTCCACATTGAGCTTTTGGTGCAGGGCGAAAAATTCTTGCTCCTAAAAGCGGGTGAGGCTCTGCCCTTTGAGTTCCCTCTGGAGGCAATAAGCCTTGATACAGGCCGCAATGCTTATGATATATGGGCCTCCCTTCAAACAGGCGGACGTGCTCCAAAAAGCTCCCCTCTGCAAAGCTCTAACCAGAGCATGATACTTTGCACCGGCAGAGACTTTAACCGCTCTTATGCCCACAGCCACAGCGAGGTACTGGCAGAGCTGGGCGGCAGACTTCTCAGCCACAGGCTTAGCAAATCCGGCTTTAAAACCGATTATATATATTATTTTAAATCTGACTCTTTAAAAGAGGCTAATGAGCTAATAAATTATATTAATATAGATTTTGGAGTGGATGAATTTGAACAAGCTTAAATTCAGCATAGCAATAGACAGCACGCTAAATTTTGCCATGTACAACAACGACGTGCCGTTTATTAAGGGTTTTAGTCTTATTAACGAGGGTGAAGAGACTATAGAAAACCTCACGGTTAAAATATCCGCCTGGCCGGACTTTATGGAGGAGCTTGAGCTCTCTCTCCCCGCCCTTCCCCCTGAGGTTGAAGTTGCTTTACCCCTTAGCGGAATCACCCTTAAGCCGGAGTATCTCTACACCCTTTCTGAGAGGCTCAAGGGGCAGGTAAGCTTTAGCGTAAGCGGCACAGAGGGCGTAATCGGTGAAGAAAAGCGTGATTTGTTCCTTCTGGCCTTTGACGAGTGGAACGGCGGCAGGAGCATTCCTGAGATAATAGCAGCCTTTGTAGTGCCCAATTCCAAGGCCATAAATGCTATTATAAAGCAAGCCTCTGTTTACATGAAGGAGTGGACAGGCAGCGAGGCTATAGACGGCTATCAAAGCGGCAACCACAACAGGGTCAAGCAGCAAATGGGTGCAATCTTCCGTGCTATTCAGGATATGGAGCTTAGCTATGTAAACCCGCCTGCCAGCTTTGAAAAGGAGGGCCAGCGCATTCGTCTTCCCGAGGCCATAGCCGCCGCCAAAGCGGGCACATGCATAGATTTAAGCCTGCTGTACGCCGCCGCACTGGAGGCAGCGGGTATTAACCCTATTATAGTGTTTATAGAGGGTCACGCCTTTGCAGGTGCATGGCTGGTTGAAGAGAGCTTCCCCGAAGGGGCCTTTGCAGATTACAGTATGCTTACAAAGCGTGCCGCAGAGGGCATTAACGAAATCTGCCTTGTAGAGGCAACTGCGCTCACCAAGCCGGAATGCAAGCTGGACGAGGCCATAGCTCTTGCTATGAAGCACTTTAACGAGCCTGAACGCTTTCAATATTTTGTGGACATTAAAAGGGCAAGGATAAGCCAAATTCGCCCCCTGCCCCTGCGCTCGGAGTTTAAAAGCTACACCGAATATTTAGAAAACCTGCAATTTACCGCATCAAAGGCCGCTGTAGACGCACCTGAGCTGCTTAATAAAATTGAATTTATAGAATCAGGCGAGGCCGCTCCTGCCTCTAAGGTGCAAAACTGGCAAAAGCAGCTGTTGGATTTAAGCCTGCGCAATAACCTTATCAATTTGCGTCTTACAAGCTCTGTTATAAACCTGCTTTGCCCTAACATACACCAGCTTGAGGACAGCCTGTTTGAGGGCAAGGAATACAGCCTGCTGCCTGTGCCCGCCGAGCTTAAAGAGAGCCTGCGTGATTTTGATGCCTACAAAAGCCGCACAGGCACAGATATACTCACCGATGTGAGCGAAAATGAGTTTAAACAGGGCAGAATAAGAACCACTCTTACAGAAGCCGCCCTTAATAAATCCGTTGTTGATATTTATCGCAAGGCAAAAAACAGCATGGAAGAGAACGGCGCAAACATACTCTATCTGGCCATTGGTACACTGCACTGGTACGAGAGCTCCGGCAGCGAAGCTCCCCGCTATGCGCCCCTTATACTCCTTCCACTGGAAATAGTTAAGAAAAGTGCAGGCTTTGGCTATGTAATACGCAAGCGTGACGACGACCCTATATTCAACTACACACTGGTTGAGTTCCTTAAAACCACCTACGGTATAGACCTTTCCTCCATTGAGAACATGCCTATGGACGACAGCGGCGTGGATGTAAAAACTATATTTGCGGCTGTAAACCATCAGGTTATGCAAATGAGCCGCTGGGGCGTGGAGGAAACAGCCATAATCTCCTCCTTTAGCTTTAACAAGTTTGTTATGTGGAACGACCTGCGCAACCACAGCGAGGCCTTGCAGCGCAGCAAGGTTGTGCGTGCTCTGGTTAACGGCACTGCCGATTCCTCCTTTGAGGACGCTGCCTCCGGCTTAACAGAGCTTGAGAGCCTTGACGAGGCTCTTGGCAGCTATGACGATTCACTTTTAACTCCTATCAGCGCAGATTCCTCACAGCTTCAGGCCATTTATGCGGCCAATCTGGGCAACAGCTTTGTGCTGCACGGCCCGCCTGGCACAGGCAAAAGCCAAACCATAACCAACATGATAGCCAATCTTATAGGCAACGGCAAAACTGTGCTATTTGTGGCCGAAAAGCTGGCCGCTCTCTCGGTTGTGCAAAAGCGTTTGGCCTCTATAGGCCTTGACCCCTTCTGCCTTGAGCTGCACTCAAATAAATCTAACAAAAAGGATATACTCAAAAAGCTTGAGGAGACCCTTAACCTTGGCATATACAAAAATTCAGAGGATTGGGCTATAACGCTGGATTCTGTCAAGCGTGCAAGAACAGAGCTTAACGGCTATGTCGCCGCCCTGCACAAAAAGCATGGCATAGGCTTTTCGGTTTATGATGCTATTCAAAGGCTTAGTGCCCTTAAAAACGTGAGCACTCCCGCCCTTTTTGACAGCACCACGGCCTATTCCTACACAGCCGAGGGCTTTAACTCCGCCCGTGAGTACATACGCCGCTTGGATGTTTTAGGCAAGGCCTGCGGCAGCATATTCGGCAATCCTTTGGCGGATATTAAGCAAAGCGAATACAGCAACACCCTCAGCTCACGTCTGCCAGACCTGATAGATGCCTTAAATTCGGCCTACACTGCTATTTTAGAGGCCGCCTCTGCCTTTGAGGCCTACCTTGGCGGCGGTGTTAGGATAACACAAATAAGCCTTAAGGATTTAAACATAACCTATGCCATATCCTGCATGAAAATGGAGGGCGAGGCCTTTACCCCTGAGCTGCTTAGGCTAAGCGACTTTACTGCAGCTAAGGCCGCACTGGGCCTTGCACAGAGCTATGCCCAGGCACGCACAGAGCTGCTTAAAAGGTATGATGTTAAAATAGAGCAAATACCTATCTCTGATATAATAGCACAGTATAACATAAGCCAAAACAAGGGCTTTTTTGGCAAGCGCAGCGGCAAAAAGAAGGCCTTTAAGGCCTTGGCGGCCTATTTGCGCCTTGGCACAAAGCTGGATAAAAACAACATTCCCGCCGAGCTGCAAGCTATAGATAGCTTTCTTGTGCTTAAAAAGCAGTTTGACGCCAGCTCCGATTACACCGCCTCACTCTTCGGCAGAGCTTTGAGTGTGGAGGAAAGGCTTGAGCCCTATGCCAAAAATATAGAATGCGCCGAAAAGCTCTATTCTGCAATACAGTGCCTTAATCAGCCGGACTTAGCCCGTGCAATTGCCGAAAATGCCTTTAATATGCTAACAACTCAAGGCCTGCAAAGAGATAGGCTAAACTCCCTTATGGGGGGCTTTTCGGCCGCTGCTGTCAGCCTTTTAGGGGCTGTGCTGGCAGGGCATTTAGATTCCCTCCCCATAGCCGAAATCCCCGAAAAGGCGGAGCTTTGGCGCAAGAATCTTGGGGGCTTGCAAAATATATGCGCATACAATTCCTGTGCGGCCGAGGCCGAGCAGCTTAACCTATTACAGGTTGTGTCTGCCTATGAGAGCGGCAGAATAACCGAGCTTGCACAGAGCTTTGATAAGGCCTTTTACTCCGCCTGGCTGGATAAGGCCGCCCTTAGCGACCCTGTGCTGGCCTCCTTTACAAAAGAGGGGCACGAGGATAAAATAAACGCCTTTGCCGATTTAGATAATAAATACACCATGCTTGCAAGGCAGGAGATTTTTGCCCGCTTGGTGGCAAAGCTCCCGCGCTCAGGCAATGTTAACAGCTCCTCAGAGATGGGCTTGCTCACACGTGCCATACACTCAGGAGGCAGGGGCGTTGCACTGCGCAAGCTCTTCTCCTCTATACCCAACCTGCTTAACAGGCTTGCGCCCTGTATGCTTATGAGCCCCATATCTGTGGCTCAGTATTTAGAGGCGGGCTTCCCTCCCTTTGATGTTGTTATATTCGACGAGGCCTCACAGATGCCCACACATGAGGCTGTGGGCGCAATCTCCAGAGGTGATAGCCTTATAGTTGTCGGCGACCCCAAGCAGCTGCCGCCCACAAGCTTCTTCTCTGTGCGTCAAACAGAGAACGAGGACGACATAATGCTAAATGATTTAGAGAGCGTTTTGGACGACTGCATGGCCGTAAACATGCCCTCACAGTCCCTCACCTGGCACTACAGAAGCCGCCACGAGAGCCTTATCTCCTTTAGTAACTACAACTTTTATGAGGGCAAGCTGCTCACCTTCCCCTCCTACGACGACGAGCACACGCAAATTGAGTTCTTCCGTGTTGAGGGCACCTACACAAGGGGCAGCTCCCGCAACAACAAGGCTGAGGCCAAGGCTGTTGTTGCAGCAGTTGAAAAGCTGGCAATCGAAAACCCCAATTCCAGCATAGGCGTGGTATCCCTCAGCATGGCGCAGCAAACCCTTATTGAGGATTTGCTGGACGAGAGGTTTAAGGAAAATCCACAGCTTGAAAAGTACAATCAAAGCGTTTATGAGCCTATCTTTGTAAAGAATCTGGAGAACGTGCAGGGCGACGAGAGGGATATTATTATCTTCTCTGTGGGCTATGGCAAGGATGAAAAGGGCTACATGAGCATGAACTTTGGGCCTATCAACAAGTCCGGAGGCTGGCGCAGGCTCAATGTTGCCATAAGTCGTGCAAGGCAAAAGCTCCTTGTTTTTGCAAGCATAACAGCCGAGGATATAGACCTTTCACGCTCACAGGTTAGCGGGGTAGCGCACCTTAGGGGCTTTCTGCAATATGCCCAGAGCAACGCAAGGTATATCCCTGCGGCCTCCTCCCCCATTTTTAACGATGAAAACTCCGCAATAGAGCTGGAGCTTTATAATAAGCTAGTTCAAAAGGGCTACACCGTGCATAAGAACGTGGGGCGTTCACGCTACAAAATCCCTCTGGCCGTTATGGGTGAAAATGGCGAGTATATCATGGGCATACTCTTTGACGGCAGCTATTACAAGAATGCCAAAACCGCTAGAGACAGGGAGCTGCTAAGCAACAGCGTGCTAAAGGGTCTTAACTGGTATATCTATCAGGTTTGGAGTCAGCGTTGGCTGGCAAACCCTGAGGAGGAGCTCAACAGCCTGCTTGCCGCCCTAGAAAAGGCCAAGACAGAAGAGCCTCCCTCTCCCCCATTAAGCTCATACAAGGCCAGCTTTGATACTCTTGAAGCACCTGAGCAGCCAGAAAAGGAGCTTAACTGCTATAAGGAAGCAATTTTAGAGCCTGTACCCATGCCCTCAGAATACTTTTACACAGAGCAGGGCGGGGTTATAATAGCCGGTCAGGCGGCGCAGATATTGGAGTCTGAAGCTCCTGTAAGCATGGATGTTATCTGCCGCAAAATTACCTCTGCATGGGGCATTAAAAGGGTAAGCCTTAAAACCTCAGACAGAATAATGGCCTTTCTTGAGGATGAACCGCACACAGAGTACGGCGGCAACTTCTTCTTCTGGGGCAGACTTATACCCGAGGCCTACACCAGCTATCGCACACCGGCAGACGACGGCAGCAAGCGTGCTGTTGAGGATATTCCCCCTGAGGAGATTATAAACGGGGCAAAGGCTATTCTTGAGGAGCAGATAGCAATGGACGGAGCCGCTCTTGCCAAGGAGCTTGCCAAGCTGTTTGGCTATGCAAGAGTAACCGAGAGCCTTGCCGAAAAGTTTGCCGACATACTGCGTTTAAGCCTAACAACAGGCCATTTAAAACAGGATACCAACGGGAAGTATATTGACATTGCCAAGGATTAGTGAGTGTGTTTTATGAACCAAAAACCTATTGCGCTTTGGGAATACCACCCCATAAATAAAAGCTTTAAGCTTAGCGCACAGGATTTAGAAATTGAATGCGGCAGCCTTGAAGAAGGCCTTAAAGCTGCACCTGAGGGGCTTGAGCTGCAAATGAAGCAGCCCACGGCCTCTGATGTGTGCTGGCTGATTGAAAAGCCCACCCTGCGCCTCCCCGCCTTTCTTATTCTGTTAAAGGAGAATATCATTGCCGCTGTGCTGCTGCTCACTGCTCTTATCATTTTTGTGTGCTCGCCCTACAACGCACAGGGTATGGGCTATATCTCCATTGTAATGACAGGCTTTTTATTTACAATTCTTGCGGTAACTGCTGTAATCTCCAATCTAAAGGACTACCTGAGCATCCCCAATGATTACGCCGCTGCTCTGGGCAAAAGCCTGATTTACTACCGCTCAAAAACGGTTTTGGATAGCCTGATAAGCTCCGAACACCGCACGCTGCATCTGTTTTATGCGGTGGAGAGGCTGGAAGCTGTCAAATACAGCAAGCTTTGCATTCAGCTACAGGGCAGTTTTACAGTGCAAGTGCTGGATTCAAACGGCGTTCCGTTGGAAGAAAAGCAACTGAGCAAGCTAAATTTGCCTGCAAGCTTTGGCAATTTGGATTCTCTGGCGGATTACCTTAAGATTCTAACAATAAAACAATAGACAAACAGTAATAAAAAACGCACCCCCGCAATATCTATGTTGTGGGGGTGTTTAATTTGAAATTTATAACATGCATAAACCTTAAAAAACCTATTGATGCCATTAAGTCCTTTTTTGCAAACCACGGTGCCAAGGCGGCAAAGCCCAAAAAGCTTAGGCTAATGCCTATTATCATTGCTGTCTTTGCACTTAGCGGAGGCCTGCTTGTTTACAAGGCTGCCGCCTCCTCACCTGCTCCGCCTGTCTCTGCTAACACGGGTACAGTGCAGAGCACGCAGGAGCAGCCCGCCAGCAACGGCAGGCTTGTTATCGTAGACGCAGGCCACGGCGGAGTAGACGGAGGTGCTGAGAGCAAGAGCGGCATAGTTGAAAAGAACGTGAATCTGGCCATAGCCAAGGAATTGCAAAAGCTTTTAACCGATGCAAAGTACAAGGTAATAATGACCCGTGAAGAGGATGTCTCTATCCACGATGAAGACGCAAAAACCATACGCCAGCAAAAGAAATCCGATTTAAACAACCGCTTGCAAATAATGAAGGATAATCCTGAGGCGGTATTTGTAAGCATACACCAAAACATTCTACAGGGCAGCACCAAGGCCAGCGGAGCGCAGGTTTTTTATTCAAAAACCAACCCGAAGAGCGCAGCTTTGGCTCAGTCCATACAAAATGCCTTTAATGGCACCTTACAGCCTGAAAATAACAAGCTGGTAAAATCTGCGGGCAAGAACATTTATATTCTGTATTACACCGAAAGCCCCGCAGTAATGGCCGAATGCGGCTTTCTCTCTAACCCTGATGAGGCCGAAAAGCTAAACACAGCCGAATATCAAAAGCAGGTTGCCAAGGCACTATTTGAGGGCATTGAGAAGTATTACGCCGCACCTGATGAGATTACAGTGGTTTCAGAGTAAGAGCAAAACATAATGGGTGCACATACTTGACGTGCACCCATTATTTATTAAAGCTTAAAGAACATGTCTGAGCACAGCGGCATTTGAAAGCGAGCCGCTGCCGCCATAAACAAGGAAGTCCTCCTTGCCGCTAGACGTGATAGCTGTGCGGATATTCGCATTATTCAGCGTGTTTGCGAGCAGGAACAGCGGTGCGCCTATCTTTGCAGAGTAGGCTGAACCCGCCAGTGCGTCAGGGAAGTTTGTGCCTGTTGTTATGGTGATAGTATCACCTGTGAAAATATCCCTGTATGCGTTGTAGATGTTGAGAGCGGTTTCGTATCTGTTGCCGCCAGAAATGCGGCTTACCTCTATGTTTTTGTCTTCCAGAGCCTTTTTTACCTCATCGCTTACGCTGCTGCTGCCGCCTAGGATTACCACATTCTTGATGCCATTCTCTTCTATGAAATTGAGGGTTTCTTCTCTAACGTTCTTATCCTTTGAGTTAGTGAAAAGTATGGGCTGACCCAGAATGCCCGACACAGGTGCACCTGCTAGGGCATCAGGATAGTTGTTGCCATCTGCAAGGAAGACTGTGTCAAACTCAGCATTTTCATATAGAGCGGTTGCGATGTCAACTGCGGTTTCGTAGCGATTACCGCCGCTGCGGCGTTCTACGTCTAAGCCTTGAGCTTTCAAGGCCTCTTCTATGTCTGTGCTTACCGTGCCTGTGCCGCCTAAGATTACCACATTCTTTGCTTTTAAGTCCTTGATTGTATTCAAAACATCGTCTTCAAGGCCTGTTGGGAGGTTTGAGGTGAGCAGCAGGGGTGCGTCAAGTGAGGCAGAGAGTGAGCCGCCTGCAAGGGCGTCTGCAAAGCCACGGCCACTGGTTAGGATTACTGTTTCTGCGCCTGTTGGCCAGCCGGTTTGTGCTATGTTTAGGGCTGTGGTTATGCGGTTTGAGCCTGATTGGCGGGTGAAGGGGAGGGGGGTTTGGGGGTTATAATATACCTTAACACCATTCAACTCAAGCGACTTTATGACACTTAACCCGATAGAATTTTCGCCAATATCAATGTAGTTATTTATAATGGACAATTGAGTAAGCTGCGTTAGTCCTGCAAGTGGTGTCATGTCGCTGATGCAGTTGTCCCATATATTTAAGACTTTTAACTCTGTTAATGCAGCAAGAGGTGAAACATCAGATATTTCGTTATTATCTAAACTTAGCCATCTCAAAGCAGTTAACTTCGCCAGCGGCGTGATGTCGCTTACTTCATTGCTACTTAAGTGGAGTTCAAGCAAATTGGTCAATCCTGCAAGCGGCACTATGTTCTTGACTTCTCCGCCGACTACCTCAAGCACCTTTACCTGAGTTAATCCTGCGAGCGGGGATAAATCTCGTATATTACCGTTCAAAAAAACATCTATCGCATTTACAGCATATTGCAAACCCTCTAAATTTGATATGCTGGCGTTCCAAAGCTCCAATGTATTAGCTTGTCCAAGCTCTCTTTGAGTAATTTTCCCATCGCCATTTGTATCTATAGGTGCATCCCATACGTCTCCATTGAACATATAGTGATATGTTGCATCAGCCAACGCTTTTCTCAAATTATCATCAGGAAAATTAATTACATCATCAGGTGCAGCAAAAACAGGCACAACACCCATCATACCAAGAACAATTGCTAGAGCGTGTCTACACAAGTTTAGCGCGTTCTTTTGCCCACCAGCAAATGCAGCCGATCTGAATGATACAAAGGAAAGATTTGGAGTTTTTGGCGTAGCGTGTTGCGATGCCGCGCC
>JAISYX010000069.1 GCA_031269595.1 Oscillospiraceae bacterium | reverse complement strand
TCCTTCAAAACACGCGAAACAAACTATGGCCCGTCAGAGCTGTCCGCGCTTCCAGTTTTCCCAAACAAAGGTATAGTTATACGTCAAATGATGCGTTTTGGATAAAGACGCCTGTATTTTCGCCCTAGGAACTCGGTGGTAACAGCTTGCTTGTAAGACTCATCGCCTGTGTCGGCAACGTTGACATAGTCAACTTTGGAATCCTCAGCAGATAATGTGAATATCGCTGTCATCCAGTCGTTAGGTGTGAAGGTAGAACGAACGGTAATCTGAGAAGGTTTAACTTCCTTGCTTACGTCCTTCTCCTTGTCGGGTGTGCAGGATGCGAGTAGTGTTGCACTAAGCGCAACTGCGAGAATAATTGCTAGAAACTTTTTCATAGTTTTCCCTCCTGATTTTTGTTAATATGTTTCTAACCTTTCGGTGAACTTATTATAAACTCTTTTCGAGCAAAATGCAAGTACCTATTTTGATATTACTTGTCTATTTTTGCTCAATGAGCATAATTGGCATAACAATTTCATTTAAAGTGTGCCCATTTTGTAGCTTTTTAATAGTCAAACCATACCTAGAACCATAAATCAACCTTAACCTCTCGTCAACATTTCTAATTCCTAGGCGATATAGTTTACTTTCTTGGTTAAATTCCACTGAAGCCGCCGGACGTGTGCTATTGAGCAGCCTGTTGATTTTGTCTATATCCACAGCCGATAGCTCTGCGCCGTCATTTTCTATGCTTATATGCAGCTCTCCGTCTTCAACAGCGGCGGATATTTCTATCTTCCCCCCGCCCTTGGGCTCTATACCATGGTTAACCGCATTTTCAATAAGAGGCTGCAAAATAAGGGGCGGAATGGGCACTTCTAAGGAATCGGGGTCTACATCAAACTCCACCTCAACCTTGCCGCCAAATCTTACTCCTATTATATATAGATAAGAGTCCACGCACTCCAGCTCCTCTGAAAACTCAATAAGCTGCTTTGCAGAGCGGTTCATGCGGGCGTCAAGTATCATGGAGAGGGCGTTTATCATTTTGGATATGCTCTCTTCCCCTGCCATTCGAGCCTTCCAGTTCATGAGCTCAAGCGTGTTGTTGAGGAAGTGCGGATTTATCTGGGATTGCAGAGCCAGAATTTTAGAATCCTTTGCCGCCATCTCCTCTAAATAAACCTTGTCAAAAAGCTCCTTGAGGCGGCAGGACATCTCATTAAAGGAGGCCACAAGATAGCCTATTTCATCGTCGCTTTTGTAATCAATAATATTGCCAAGCTCGCCCTCGCGGATTTTTGCAGTGATGTGAACCATCTCTGTTATGGGCTTGTTAAGCTTGAAGTAAACATAAACCATAGCTATAATCAAAACAGGTATTATAATGATTAGAACAGCAATGACAGTGGCTATAAAGGCCGTGTTTTCGTGGTAGATTATATCGGTATCCAGCATTACAGCATAGCGAAAAACCACTCTGTCACGGCGAATCTCTCCACCCGAAAACACCCGTGAGTTGTTATCTCCGCTGCTCACATTTCTTGTAGAAACCTTGTTAATCTCTGTAAGCAGATCTTGGGGTGCAAGCCTTTTAACCTCCGGGGAGAGGTAGCCTGTGCTCTCGTTCTGGTAGGGAATCTCCCTTATTGAAAAAAGCACGTTGTCGCCCCAGAACTTATTGTTTTTCATGGGTTTAAATGCATCGTCGGAATCCAACTTTATTACAAGAATAGCATAGCTGCTTTCTGAAATATTATTAACTGCCGCAGTGCTTATATACATCCTTTGTGCAAAGTAAATATTACCGTCCTCCGCATATATAACGGAGCTGTAGCTTGAAGTGCCAAAGCTGCTTAATATCTCATTTATTGTGCGGTTTTGATAATCCAGCCACGAGCCCAAGGTGCCGCTGCTTGTTATGTATATATGTTTTTTTAAATCCTTGCCCGTAATGAGATCTACCATATCTAAGGGGCTTAAGGACGGTGCTTTTGACTTGAAATACTGGCGCACCTGTATATTAAAATCGTCATAGCTTATTACCCCTGCGCTGTAGCTGCTTAATATGTCCAAAAGCTGCTCATCTGCACTTATATCCTTAAGGCTTAAAAGAGCAGATTCCAGCCTTTCGGCCGAAATTGCAGCTGCAAATGAGAGCTCGTTTGTAACAGAGCTGTCCAGCTTGTCCTTGTAGCTTACATTATATAGCAGCGCATTGCTGATTCCCAGAGTAAGAACAGGAGCCAGCCAACACATCATGATTATCATTAATATTTTTGTGCGAAAGTCCTTAAAGGAGAACTTAAAAAAAGCCTTGCGGATTCTAAGTTTAATG
This sequence comes from Oscillospiraceae bacterium, assembly GCA_031269595.1. Taxonomy (GTDB): domain Bacteria; phylum Bacillota; class Clostridia; order Oscillospirales; family Acutalibacteraceae; genus JAISYX01. Next base: position 34,859 of record JAISYX010000069.1, on the reverse strand, counting down.
TCAATCACTCTCCCCTGATGTTTTCTCTATTCATTTTACACTAAAATTTCAAATTTAGCAAGGATTTTTTTGGAGGAAGGAGCTTTAAAATTTTACAGCAAGGCTCTGCCCAATGATTATTTTACCCTTAATGAGGGAAAATAAATTTAAAATAAAGCAATTTCTGTAGAGGCAGACCTGCGTGTCTGCCCAAGGACGGGGTTTTGCGGTAATCAGGGCAGATACATAGATCTGTCCCTACTGGAAAGGGGAACACAATGAGCAGCCTTATTTCAATAAACAGTTTACACAAAATTTACAATATCCGCAAGGAGAACGAGGTAAGAGCTCTGGACGGCATAAGCCTGAGCATCTCTCACGGAGAATATGTGGCTATAATAGGGCAATCCGGCTCTGGCAAGAGCACCCTGATGAATATCCTGGGCTGCTTGGACACCCCAACCTCAGGCAGCTACCTGCTGGAGGGCGAGGATGTTTACTCCTTTACGGAGGATAGGCTCTCTGCCCTGCGCAACATGCAAATAGGCTTTGTTTTTCAGGGCTTTAACCTGATTTCCGGCCTAACCGCCCTTGAGAACACCGAGCTTCCTTTAATTTACCGCGGCATGGAGAAGCGATTGCGCCGTGAGCTTGCAACAGAGGCTCTGTGCAGGGTTGGCCTTGAAAAGCGCATGTATCACCGCCCCTCTCAAATGTCAGGGGGGCAGCAGCAAAGAGTGGCCATTGCAAGGGCAATTGCGGCACGTCCGCCTATCATTCTTGCCGACGAGCCAACGGGGAACTTGGATTCCCGCTCCGGTGAGGAGATTATCAAAATCCTAATGGAGTTAAATAATGAGGGACGCACGGTAATATTAATAACTCACGACCCCAAAATAGCAGCCAAAGCCAAGCGTGTAATAAGCCTGCGAGATGGGAAATTAGATGTTAGCTGTTAGATATTAGATGTTAGATTGGGTGGATTTATCATTTTTACCATTTCTTCGCCAAGCAAGTTAATCATCCGCACCCGCTCCTCTATTGCTGGGGAGCTTTTCATTGCCTTTCTGGCTTGGCTGAGTATCTCCCTGCCCCTTTCATTAAAAGCCAAGGGTTTAAGAAAGGGCGGGCTGCCATTTAAATCCTCCGCTCTTATGTTAAGCAGAGAGGCCAGCGCAATGCGCCTTAAACGGGCGTGGGAGTACCGCTTGGTTTTAACTGCTGTGAGCAGCTCCTCAAGGCTGTTGGCCGCTCTTGCGGCCTTAAAGATGCGGTTTTCCAAGCCCTCGCCCACGTCAGGGAGCAATGCTAACTCCTCACGGCTCATCCTTTTAAGGCAGATTAAGGCAAAATCCTGCCACCTTTGCGCATTCACAGGCGGTGCGGCCTCAAATATAGACCTTGCAACAGCAGGTGTAAAGGAGAAATCCAAGCTCTTCCTTATATAGCCTGCGGAAACAAAGCCGCTGTGGGTGTCAGGAGAGTCATGAGCCGCACCTGCACGCAGTATGCTAAAGGGCTGTATGTTTGATTGCAGCTTGATTAAAGCCTTGCAATACTCCACCCCAAGAGTGGAGTTTGGCTCTGTTAAAAGTTTAGCTGCGCCCGCTCCCAAGGCCTCCTCTGCTGCACTTTCACGGGCGGAGGCAAAGCTCATTCCCCTTGCAAGGTAGCACTTAAGCCTTGCGGAAAAATCCCCGCTTAGCAGCCACTCTGCAAGCCTGTACTGCTCCTCAGCAGTGCCCTGTTCTGTGCCGTAGCAGAGCAAATCCACGCAGCCCAGAGCATTTAAAAGGTACACCCCGCCATAGGCGAAAGCCTCTGCACGGGATGCACACCATGGCAGCGGCAGCTCAAGGACTAAATCCACCCCGCAAAGCACCGCCGCCTGAGCACGTGCGTGCTTGTTAAAGCTTGCAGGCTCGCCCCTTTGGGTGTAGCTCCCGCTCATAACAGCAACAATACGGGCATCATCGCAGCACTGCCTAGCCTGATTTACAAGATATTCATGCCCCTTATGAAAAGGGTTAAACTCTGCTATTATTCCTATAGTTTTCATTGTTGACACCCCTGTCAGTGCTTTGTTAAAGCAAGCTCCGTAGTGGCTCGTAGCATATAAAGCTTTGCAGAGCATTAGGGGACGATGTCTACATCGTCCCGTTTTCCCGAAACTCGCAGGTATTCACGGGACGATGTGGACATCGTCCCCTACAAAATTCGCCCAACTTCTGCCCAGCTCCCTCCAAGAGGGAGCCAAGCTCTGTTCATATAATTACGAACTACGCATTACGAATTACGAATTGATTTTACTTCTTTGTTTAAATTTAGCACCTTAAGGGCAATTTGTAAAGCCTGTTTTATTCAAAAGGTTATTTTTTATTTTTTTACTTTACATATCCCTTAAAAAGTGGTAAAATGATTTTTGGTAGAAATACCGCAGGTTATTAATTTGTATATCATTGTTGCCTTTGGCACGATAATCAACAAGGAGGAAATAAATAACATGGCAAGAAAACAAAAAACAATGGATGGTAACACCGCAGCCGCACACGTCTCTTATGCATTTACGGACGTTGCTGCCATCTACCCCATCACACCCTCATCTGTAATGGCTGATGAAACCGACAAATACGCCGCAGCAGGCCTTAAAAACCTGTTTGGACGTGAGGTTCAGGTTACAGAGATGCAGTCCGAGGCAGGTGCTGCGGGTGCTGTTCACGGCTCTTTGGCCGCAGGTGCTTTAACAACAACCTACACGGCTTCTCAGGGCTTGCTGCTCATGATACCCAACATGTATAAAATGGCAGGTGAGCTGCTCCCAAGTGTTATTCATGTTTCGGCACGTGCACTGGCCAGCCATGCACTAAGCATATTCGGCGACCATTCTGATATTTATGCCTGCCGCCAAATTGGCTATGCTATGCTTTGCGCCAACAGCCCCCAAGAGGTTATGGATTTAGGCGCAGTTGCTCACCTTGCAGCAATTAAAGGCAGAGTGCCCTTCCTCCATTTCTTTGATGGCTTCCGCACCTCACATGAGGTTCAAAAAATTGAGACCTGGGATTATAACGACCTAGGCGAGCTGCTTGACTGGGAGGCCGTTGAGGCATACCGCCGCCGCTCCCTTAACCCTGAGCACCCTGTGCTTAGAGGCACAGCACAAAACCCCGACATATTCTTCCAGGCCAGAGAGGCCTGCAACAAGTATTATGATGCTGTTCCTGCCCTTGTTACCGATTACATGAACAAAATCAATGCCAAAATAGGCACAGACTACAAGCCCTTTAACTACTACGGTGCACCCGATGCCGACAAGGTAATTATAGCCATGGGCTCTGTTTGCGATACCATAGAAGAGACCATAGACTTCCTTAACGCTCAGGGCGAAAAGCTTGGTCTTGTTAAGGTTAGACTTTACAGACCCTTCAGCGCACAGCTCCTGCTTGAGGCTCTGCCAAAAACAGTTAAAAAGCTTGCTGTTCTGGACAGAACCAAAGAGCCAGGCTCACTTGGCGAGCCCCTCTATCTTGATGTTATTGCCTCACTGGCAAGCAATGGTGTCTCCAATATTAAAATCACCAGCGGCCGTTACGGCTTAGGCTCTAAGGACACCACACCTGCACAAATTATTGCAGTTTACCGCAATTTGGATGCAGCCGATTCAAAAGCCCGCTTTACTATAGGTATAGAGGACGATGTAACAAACCTCTCTCTTGCAATTAAAGAGAACCCCAACACCACACCTGCAGGCACAAGCTCCTGTAAGTTCTGGGGCTTGGGCGCAGACGGAACCGTGGGCGCAAACAAGAACTCCATTAAAATTATAGGCGACCACACGCCAATGTACGCTCAGGGCTACTTTGCCTACGATTCTAAAAAGTCCGGCGGCGTTACTGTCTCTCACCTGCGCTTTGGCAAGACACCTATCAAGTCCACCTACCTTATTAATAAGGCCAACTTTGTTGCCTGCCACAACCCCTCTTATGTAGATAAGTACGATATGGTTGAGGATATTATCCCCGGCGGCACCTTCCTGCTTAACACCTCTTGGGATGTCAGCGAGCTCTCTGCCCGTCTGCCGGGCAAGATGAAGCGTTATATTGCACAAAACAAGGTTAAGCTCTTTACAATAGACGCAACCAAAATAGGCGTTGAGCTAGGCCTTGGCACACGTGTTAACACCGTGCTGCAATCCGCATTCTTCAAGCTCTCTAACATCATTCCCATTGAGGATGCCATTAAGTTCATGAAGGACGCAGCAACTAAGTCCTATTCCAAAAAGGGCGACGCTATAGTCAAGATGAACCATGACGCCATAGACAGGGGCGCAAACGCCGTTGTTGAGGTTAAGGTTCCCGCCGACTGGGCTAACGCTCCCGATACAATAAACACAGCTGTGGTTCAAGGCGACAGGCCTGAGCTGGTTAAGTTTGTTAAGAACATCCTTAATCCTGTTAATGCTCAGCAGGGCGATAAGCTCCCTGTTTCTACCTTTGTTGAGGATGCCGACGGCACCTTCCCGCAGGGCTCTGCCGCATATGAGAAGAGAGGCATAGCAGTTACCGTTCCCGAGTGGAACCCCGAAAACTGCATACAGTGCAACTTCTGTGCACTGGTTTGCCCCCACGCTGTAATCCGCCCCGCCGCTCTTACAGAGGCAGAGGCTGCAAATGCTCCTAAGCAGACCAAGACACTCCCTCTTACAGGCCTGCCTGAGTATCAGTTTGGCATTACCGTTTCAACCTACGACTGCACGGGCTGCGGTGCTTGCGCACAGGCTTGCCCTGGCAAAAAGGGCGCAAAGGCTCTTACCCTTAAGCCAATTGACTCTCAAGTCCCTCAGCAGGAGGTATTTGATTATATCGGCACTCTGCCCGAAAAGCCGGCCGTTGCCGAAAAGTTCAAGAACACAACCGTTAAGGGCTCACAGTTCAGCCAGCCTCTCCTTGAGTTCTCCGGCGCATGTGCAGGCTGCGGCGAGACCCCCTATGCAAAGCTTATGACTCAGCTCTTCGGCGACAGAGCCTATATAGCAAACGCAACAGGCTGTTCATCTATCTGGGGCGGTTCTGCTCCTTCTACTCCATACACCGTTAACAAAGAGGGCAAGGGTCCTGCTTGGGCAAACTCCCTGTTTGAGGATAACGCCGAATTCGGCTTTGGTATGACTCTGGCTCAAAACGCCGTAAGAGGCCGTTTAGCTGAGTATGCAAACAAGCTGCTCACAATTGAATACACCTACGCTCCCTTAAAGGCAGCAGCCAAAAAGTGGCTGGATACCTTTAACAGCAGCACAGATAACGCACAGGCCACAAAGGACTTTATTGCAGCTCTGGAGGACGGCATTAACGTTGATCTTACAGGCACACAATGGGAGGCCGATTGGATTAAGAACGGCAAAAAGTGCAACTGCGAAGCCTGCACAACAGCCCGCAAGCTCCTTGCTGACAAGGATTATCTTGCCAAGAAGAGCATGTGGATTCTGGGCGGCGACGGCTGGGCATACGATATTGGCTTTGGCGGCCTTGACCACGTTATCGCCTCCGGCGAGAATGTAAACATCCTTGTATTTGACACAGAGGTATACTCCAACACAGGCGGACAGTCCTCAAAGGCAACACCTATAGGCTCTGTTGCACAGTTTGCGGCAGCAGGCAAGGGCATTAAGAAAAAGGATTTGGCTCAAATCGCCATTAGCTACGGCTATGTTTACACAGCTCAAATAGCTATGGGCGCAGACATGAACCAAACTCTCAAGGCCTTCCATGAGGCTGAGTCTTACAACGGCCCATCTATCATAATTGCATACGCACCATGTATCAACCACGGCATAAAGGGCGGCATGAGCATAGCTCAGCTGGAGGAAAAGAAGGCAGTTCAGGCCGGTTACTGGCACCTGTTCCGCTTTGACCCGACAAACGAGCAGCCCTTTACACTGGACAGCAAAGCCCCCACAAGCAGCTACCGTGACTTTATCATGGGCGAGGTTCGCTACAACTCACTTACACGTGCCTTCCCTGAAAGAGCCGAAAAGCTCTTCACCGAGGCCGAAAAGATTGCAGCCGACAAGTATGCGCATCTGGTTAAGCTACAGGCTCTTTATAATGCATAATTAGCGTTAAAATTAACAGGCCAAGTCTATTTTGACTTGGCCTGTGTTTTACAAAAAATATTGATTAAAAGGCACAGCTAACTGTAGGACAACCAACAGACGGCAAAGGTATAACAAGACAACTTACCGCTCAGCTTCTCAAACGTCTTGCGTTTGAGGGATGGGCAGGGGATGCAAGGGGGGCGCAACGAGTGTGGGAGCGGCGACTTTGCGCCCCCCTTGCCCGCATCTTTGCTTACTTTCTGGGCGGAACCAGAAAGTAAGTGCCCGTGCGGCATGAGCACATGCTAAGATAATATCCCGCTACACATTAATACGACCAATTTAAAATTTATGAAACAGCGAGCATAACATATCGTCCTGTATTTTTATATAAAAGCTATGGACATATTAGGCCAATTAAGTTATAATTAAAACAAAAAGTGAGGTATGAATTATGGCATTTTCAAATTTCTTTAGCTACAATCGGTACATTGTAAACGAAAATTTCGCACTCTCTTTTCAAGAAAATTCCTATGCTATTCAGGACGAAAACGGCAATTTAATCGGCTACATTCAAGAAAAACGCTCTACAGGCCACAAAATCGCCGGTGCTCTTATAGGCAAAAATATGCTGCCCTTCCATCTTGATATTGTAGATGCCCAAGGCCAGCTTTTGCTCTCTATTAAAAGGGGCGCAACCCTGTTCCTCTCTAAGATAGCCGTTACCGACCCCGCCGGTAATCTGGTTGGCTATATCAAGCAAAAATTCACCATGATGAAGCCCAAATTTACCATTTTAGGCTCAAATGAAGCCGAGATAGGCACAATAACAGGCAACTGGACGGGCTGGAACTTTAACATAACCGCAATGGGTGTAGAGGTTGGAAGCATAAACAAAAAGTGGAACGGCCTTGCCAAGGAGATGTTTACCACACAGGATAAATACGTTGTAACAATCAATCCCGAGGCCAGCTTTGCCGACGAATACATGAAGGTTATGATTATTGCCACTGCAACCACAGTTGATATGGTGCTAAAGGAGCAGAGCAAATAAACCATGCTTGAGTTTATAATAGTTGGTTTGGGCGGCTTTTTAGGCACTTGCCTGCGCTTTGCCTTAACTAAGCTCACTGCTAAATTACCAATAGAAATACCCTGCGGCACGCTTATTTCAAACGTGGCCGCAGGGCTGTTTATAGGCTTTATTTTGGGGCTGGAGCAGCAATCTACGGCCATTTCACCTAAGGTAAGGCTCTTTTTAACCACGGGATTTATGGGCGGACTGAGCACCTTTTCAACCTTTAGTGCAGAGACGGTAAAGCTGTTTCAAGAGGGTAAGCCCTGGCTTGCCGCCGGGAATATGCTGCTTAATCTGGCCTTGAGCCTAGCGGCTGTTGTGCTGGGAATGTGGTGCGCCAAGGCTCTGCGAGGTAAAAGCTTTGTGTGAATAGCACAACAATGCCATTAGCTGAATAGAATGGCGTTGGCAGCAAAAGCTCCGCTTTGTCGGAGTTGTTAATTTGAAAATAGCATGAAAGGTAGAGCTCAGGCACAGCAATGTGTTTGGTGTGCGGGTGCTCTAACACATGGTGTTAGCATGTCTAAAATAAAAGGTGAGAGAATCTGCCTGTGCGAGCCCCAAAGCGGCGACGCCGCCGAGATAACCCGTGTGCTCAGCCGTGAGGAGATTTACGCAACAACCTATGGTATCCCCAAAAACTGCGATATGAACTACGCCAAGTGGTGGATAAACTTTGTTAAAAGCTCACGCAAAAACAAAACAGGCTTTGAATTTGTAATTTATACCCACAATGGCAGATATGTAGGCAACTGCGCCATAAACAACATTAGCAAGAGCTGTATGCACGGCAACCTTACCTATCTTATAGACCCTAAGCTGTGGGGGCAGGGCTATGCCACAGAGGCCGCCAAGCTAGTTATCAAATACGGCTTTGAGAGCCTTGGGCTTGAGAGGATTTCGGGCATATGCATGGTGCACAATGCCGCCTCTGAGCAGGTGCTGCAAAAGGCAGGTTTGACCTATGAGGGCAAGGCTCGCCATGAAATTTTAAAGGATGAAACCTTTGTAGATGTCCTGCACTATGGAATAATACGCTCAGATTGGGAGGCTATGCAGCGTTAACCGCTTAAGCTTACAGTACTTTTATTCCCCTCTTCGGAGGGGCATTCTTCCGCCCTGCAGGCGGAAGACAGGGTGGTCTCCTGCGGGCGCACTCCCATTTTGATTTGTTAGTTTTGGTGCGTGCTTTTTGGCTTTTTGTCTTTTTGCTCGCTCTTGATTAGGTGTTAGTTTAAGGCGTTTGCGGACGTATAAACCACCCCGCCCCTGCGGGGCACCCCTCCGTTGAGGGGAATTTGACCCTCCTCATAAAACCATCAAACGGCAAGGATTTAATAAATCCTTGCCGTTTGTTTTGTTGTTCGCTTTAGTCAGTGTAGTATTGAGTATCCCGCTGCTCTCTGTACATCCGAGTGTTTTTAAAGCTTTCATACAGCTTTGCATCATCGGGTATATTCATAAACAGCTCATAGCTTTCCATTTCATAGGTTCTTTCATTAAGCATAACGCTAAAGCTCAGGTGCACATAGGGTTTGTTAAAATCAACTGTTTTAGGTGAGCTTTTAAGGGCCGTTGTAAGAGCATTGATAAACTCTTCTGTCCCGCTGTTCCTGTAAGAGTAGGCCTCGTCCATGCCATAATAGGAGTATCTGCCCCTTAGCTCATTAGGCACATTGCCAAGTCCCACACTAAGATCGTTAAAATCCCCTGACTTAGCCTTGCTTACAAGCGCGCTTATGGCCTTTTCGCTGTCCTTATTTAAAACCTCAACATATGCGGCCACTGTTTTTGGGAAGAGCTCTTGGCTTATATACTGGTCTAGGCCGTAAACACTTATGCCCTTGAGGGTTTGAACGCTGAGAGACACCTCAAGCTCGGGGTTGGGATATTCCTCCATCTCTGTAGGAGGATAGGTATCCCCCATATATCCTACACCGTACATATAATTGCTGCCGTTAAGAAAGCTCTCCACAAGCTTTTCGGCTGGAACTGTTTTAATCTCATTGGCAAACACCCTGTAAATCTTTTTATTCTCCTCAACCGTAAACTCTACCCAGTTGAATTGAGGTGTTGTAAATTTAGAATCAGGGTCGGGCACCTCACGCAGAGTGTCTGTAAATTCCTTATCCGCTGCCAGCAGCTTAACCAGCTCTTTAACCTTTTTATCTGTTAAGAAAAGGTTGCGCTGTATAACTCTGCCATTATAGTTGATTGCCACGGGGAACTGATTGTACTCATAGAGATAGTCGGCATTCTTGGCTACATCTATGCTGGTTTTAAGGCTATCGGAGACAAATTCCTTTATTTTCTCGTTCTTTAGCTTGGTATGGCTCATTGTTCCGCCAAGGTAGCTGCCGTATCCGCCGTCAACGAGTCCGCTCATCATGCCCATTTCGCTGTTATCAAACTGCAAAACCTGCACATAGCTTATCTCGGCTGCTGTGGGCTTTTGTATGCTTATAACATAGCCCGCTGCGCTTATGCCTGCAATAACTGCCACATTAAGGCCAAGAAGAATAGGCAGCCCTACCATGGCTTTAAGCAGATTCTTCCATTTGCGTGTGCTTATAATTTCATAAAGGAAGTAAACCACCAGTGCAATTACATACAGTACAAAGCAGCTAAAAATTGTTACAGAGAGATCAAATATTTCATCAACGCCTTGAATTATATCACTTGCAATAATGGCGCAGGGGATAAGGCAAACCACCATGGCGCAGGTTATTCTTATAACAGCCTGAACTATGCGGTTTATTGCGGGGTTAGTTGCCATTTCGCTCTTTCTTTTTGTAAATAAAAGCATAGCTAAAACAAAGTATATAGCACCTAGAACCAAAGTGTACAGCACAGCCGAGGGGCTAAAATAGCTGTCTTCTGTTACAGAACCTGAAAAAAGGTCTACAATGCTTGTAAAGCCGCTTGTTACAATGTTATAATGCCCGCTTGAGAAGGGTATTATATGCAAGCCGCTAACCAGCGGCTGCACCACACCTATCATAGCGTTGAGGAAGCTTATTAGCAAGCGGGGTACAAAAAGGATTATAAGCGAAAATACAACATTTGAAAAGGTTGTACCTGTTAATCCCATTGCCAGAGCTACCGCCGAGCTTGTAAGCACAACAGCCGCCAGCAGAGCCAGTATATTAAACACCGAGCCCAAGAAGTTAAACACCACATATTTGCCCAGCAGCACAATGCCAAGGCTGGAGAATAATGCGGGCACAAGAATCATAATAAAGCACCATGCCATAACAGCCGAGAGAAAGCTAACATATATGCTTATTCTTGTGTTAGGTATAGAATGGTAAAAATCGCTGCCCTTGCGGGAGTTTAAAAATTTGAAGATATACAGGGTCATAATTGGTGCCATAAGAGAGAACACACTTGTCATAAGCGGGTTAAATTCTAAAATGGAGATTATGCTCTTAGCCCCGGGGCTAACGGACGTGTTTAATATAAAGTAACCCACAGGCACAAGCAGTGCCTCCAGCAGCAATATGGAGGTACCCACAATTCCCAGTATTTTTAGCTGCTTTATTGCCTCTATAAACAGCTTTAAATCAAAAAATCTATTTTTCATTGCGCAACCACCTCATCTATAAATTTTTCAAAGGAGTAGCCTCTGCTTGCCAGCTCATAGGTAAATACCTCCTCCAGCGAGAGGGGCAGTACGTCCAGCATAAGGGGATTCATAGCCTTTAGCCTAGCTATAACATCCTCCTTTTCGCCTCTTACTATCAGCTTTGCAACAGAACCCATCTTTGAAAAGTGAAGAACCTCTATGCCTGCAAATCTTGTTATATCATAATCCTCGTTAAAGGCTATTTGCACCTTAAACAGGGCTGTTTTAAGGTTTTGCACGTCACTTTCAAGCACCAAGCCGCCCTTGTGTATAAGAGCAAGCTGGTCGCAGGTGTCCTCCAGCTCACGCAGTGAGTGGGAGGAGATTATCGCCGTTGCCTTGCGCTGAACCACGTCATTGCAGATGATATTTTTAACTATATTCCTCATTACAGGGTCAAGGCCGTCAAAAGTCTCATCAAAAAAGATATACTTGGGCTTGCTGGCCAGAGCTAAAATGGTTATGGCCTGCCTCTTCATGCCCTTTGAAAAGGTGTTTATTGAGAGCTTGGTGTTAAGGCCAAAAAGATTGGCCAGCTCACGGTATCTATTCTTGTCAAACTCCGAGTAAATAGATGCATACAGCTCAGACATTCTGTCCATGCTGGAGGATGGCAAAAAGTAAAGCTCGTCGGGCACAAAAGCAAAGCGGTTTTTCATTTTAGGGTTTTCATAAACCTTTTCACCGTCCAGCAGAGCTGTGCCTCCGTCCGCCTTGTATATGCCTGTTATCAGGCGCAAAAATGTTGATTTGCCTGCACCGTTTGAACCCACTAGGCCGTAAATGCAGCCCTCATTAATGTTGCAGCTTATGTTATCCAACGCTGTAAATGAACCAAATTTTTTAGTTAAATTGTTAACTTGTATCATACACTCACTCCTCCTTGATATACCATTTCTACATGCTCAATAACTGTTAGCTTGGGTATTCTGCCCAGCTTTAGCCTTGCTAAAAGGGAATCCAGCATAGGCAGCTTTTCCCTTGTGCTCTCTATCAAACGCTCCTTTGCATCCATAGAGACAAAGCAGCCCTTGCCCGGCACAGAATAGATAAGGCCTCGGCTGTCCATTTCGTTATAGGCCTTTTGTATTGTGTTGGGGTTAACCGAAAGCTTAATTGAAAGCGTACGCACAGAGGGCAATTGCTCCCCCTGCTGCACCGCCCCCTTTAAAATGAGGGTTTCAAGCTGTTCCACCAGCTGCTCATAAATGGCAGTGCGGGATAGCGGATCTATCATAAACAATGCGCATTCTCCTTCCCTAATTGTTTGTTGTGTTCTATCACAACTAGTACACATAGATTATAGCACGCTTATACTATTAGTGTCAACATATTTTATCCTCTTTAGTAAAATAAATTTTAAAAACCCGATATAATTTGATTGACAGTATGGTTTTTAGACATTATAATTAGGTATGAATTAATAGTGCCTCTTTTTTTTGGGGGTACTCAACTGTTTGTAAAAATAGGAGGAAATACAAAATGACTATAAACCAAAAATATGCCCTTTGGCTCAAAAATGCCGCAGAAGACCCCGATTTAATAGCCGAGCTAAACTCCATAGAGGGCGAGGAAAAGAAGCTGGAGGAGCGTTTTAAGCTTGATTTGGAGTTTGGAACAGCAGGCCTTAGGGGCGAGATTGGCGCAGGCACCTTCCGCATGAATATATACACCATACGCCGTGCCACTCAGGGCTTGGCAGATTATATTATAAAAAAGAGCGGCGCAAAGCCCTCTATCGCCATTGCTTATGATTCCCGCATTAAGTCTGATTTATTTGCACAGGAGGCAGCCCGTGTTATGGCGGCCAACGGAATCAAGGCCTATATCTTTCCTGAGCTCCAGCCAACGCCCGTGCTCAGCTTTGCCGTACGTCACCTTAAAACGGATTCCGGCATAGTGGTTACAGCCAGCCACAACCCCTCTGAATACAACGGCTACAAGGTTTATGGCAGCGACGGCTGCCAAATGACAGACGACGCAGCAGATGCAGTGCTTGCCAATATCAATGCAACGGACATCTTCACAGGGGTTAAGGTTATCTCCTTTGAGGAGGGGCTTGCAAGCGGCTTGATTGAATGGATAGACGACAGCGTTTTAACCGCCTATTTAGAGGCCGTTAAGGCCTGCTCAGTGAACCCCGACGCCGCCAAGAGCTCAAGCTTAAAGGTTATCTTCACCCCCCTTCACGGCACGGGCAACAAGCCTGTACGCCGTGTTCTGGCAGAGATAGGCCTGGAGAACGTCACAGTAGTGCCGGAGCAGGAGCTTCCGGACGGCAACTTCCCCACTGCACCGTACCCCAACCCCGAAAAGCCCCAGCCATTTGAGCTGGCTCTGGAGCTGGCTAAGACGGTTAAGCCCGATTTAATAGTCGCCACAGACCCCGACGCTGACAGAATGGGCATAGCCGTGGCCGAAAAGGACGGTTACAAGCTGCTCTCCGGCAACGAGGTGGGCTGCCTGCTGCTCAACTACATTCTTGAAAGCCGCAAGGCAAACGGCACTCTGCCCGCAAATCCCGTTGCGGTTACTACCATAGTTTCAACGCCTCTGGCCACTGCTATAGGCAAAAAGCACGGTGTTGATGTTATCACAGTGCTCACAGGCTTTAAATATATAGGCGAGCAGATTCTTCTCCTTGAGCAAAAGGGCGAGGAAAACCGCTTTATCTTGGGCTTTGAAGAGAGCTACGGCTATCTTGGCGGCACCTATGCAAGGGATAAGGATGCAGTAATTGCCTCCATGTTAATATGCGAGATGGCAGCATTTTACAAAAAAAATAGTAAAAGCTTGTTGGATGTGCTTGAGGGTATTTACAAAGACTACGGAATCTATTATAATAAGGTGGAAGAGCTTGTATTTAAGGGCTTAGACGGCATGGAGCAAATGAAATCCATAATGGAAAAACTGCGCCAAAATCCCCCCTCGGAGCTGGGCGGCTTTAAGGTAACAAGCTACTCCGATTATCTCACCCATGAAAGGCTCAATACCGCAAGCGGCGTAAAGGAAACAATCAATTTGCCTAAATCCAACGTTTTGGAATATCAGCTAAGCGATAACAACAAGGTTATAGTGCGCCCTTCCGGCACAGAGCCTAAAATTAAAATCTACCTTACCGCAAATGCGGAGACACTTGAGCTTGCACAGGGCATAGCTGCGGGGCTTAAGGGGAGCGTTGATGATTTGGTGTAGGGGTGGTTTGTGAAGCAAACAGCATACCAAAACAAAAACGGAGGTAATTAACAATGAAAAAGCTTTTATCATTTGCAATTATTCTGGCAATGGTTTTTAGTATGACGGCAATTTTGGGCGGGTGTAATTTGGGCAAAACAACCTTTGAAGATGAAAATTTTGAAAAGCTTATAATCGAAGTTGGAAAAGACATTAACGGAAACAGCATTGACGGTAACAATGACGGCAAGCTCTCCCCTGATGAGATGGGCAATTTAGACAGTCTTTCAAACCTTGGAACCCCCGCTGGAAATATAAAAAGCCTTTATGGAATAAAATATGCAGAAAAACTCAGAACTTTTGAATTATTAGCTGCTAACGACCTCACAGACATCACTCCCTTGGCAAAGCTGACGTCACTTGAAACGATAAACCTTAAATACAACAATATTAGTGATATTAAACCGCTTGCAAAATTGACCAACCTTAAAAACCTAGACCTTACCGACAACCAAATTAAAGATATTCAACCGCTTGAGAATTTAACTAACCTTGAGCGTCTGGTTCTCGGCCAAAATCAAATTGCAGATGTTAAATCGCTTTCGAGCTTAACAAACCTTACAATTTTATCTCTTGAATACAATCAAATTAAAGATATTGAACCACTCAAGAATTTAAATAACCTTGAACGTCTATTTCTCGGTCACAACGCAACTACAGCTCTTAAGAAATTGACTAACCCTACAGACTTGCCTCTTACCTCTAATCTAATTACAGATATTAAACCGCTTGCAAAATTGACTAAGCTTACATATCTGTATCTTGACTCCAATCCAATTGCAGATATTCAGCCACTTGCGAGATTGACAAATCTTGAAAAGCTATCTCTTGAATCCAATCTAATTACGGATATTCAACCGCTTGCGAATTTGACCAAGCTTGAAACACTGAACCTTACTAACAATCCAATTGCAGACATTCAGTCGCTTTCTAATTTAACTAAGCTTGTAGACTTGTCTATTTCCTCCAAGCCTTATAACTCCAATCGCATTACAGATATACAACCGCTTTCACGCTTGGTCGACCTTAAATATCTACGCCTCACCAATAATCAAGTTGCAGATATACAAGCGATTTCTAACTTGACCAACCTTGAAAAACTAAGCCTTACCGACAACCAAATTGCAGATATACAGCCTCTTGCGGATTTGACTAATCTTAAAAGCTTAGAGCTTAACAACAATAAAATTACAGATGTTAAACCTCTTTCTAGCTTGACAAACCTTGAAGATTTAAACCTTACCAACAACCAAATCAAAGACATCTCTCCCTTGCTAAACCTGCCAAAACTAACGATGGTTGGCCTTTCAGGCAACCCAGTAGAAGACGAATCCCTGCTAAAAAAATTCCCTGAGAGATGTTATGTTGGCTTTTTAATATAACGTAACTTTATAAAAGGAGATAAACCCAATGTCAAAATCAAAAATAAACAGCAAAATAATATTAGCCGCCGTAATAGCCGTTCTTGCGGTTATCGTTCTGGCCTCCAGCATAACTGTTGTGGGCACTGGCAAGGTGGGCGTCACAGTTACTCTGGGCGCAGTTAAGGACGGTGTGGTAAGCGAAGGCCTGCACTTCAAAATCCCGTTTATCCAGTCCATTAAGCAAATTGATATTAAAACCCTAAAATCTGAGGCGGACTGCCAGGCAGCCTCAAAGGATTTACAAACCATAACCACAAAGGTTGCCGTTAACCACCATGTAGACGGCACCAAGGCGGCCAAGCTCTGGCAAACCGTGGGCAAGGATTATCAGGATATACTTGTAACCCCCGCCATTCAAGAGGCCGTTAAGCGTGCCACCTCCCGCTACAGCGCAGAGGAGTGCATAACCAAGCGTGAAGAGGTTGGCGGCGGTATACAGGAGGAGCTGAGCGACAGGCTGAGCAGCTATGGCATTATCATCGACAGCATTAACATAATCAACTTTGATTTCTCTGAGGAGTTTAACAGGGCAATAGAGGCCAAGCAAACCGCCCAGCAGAACGTCCTTAAGGCCGAACAGGAGCTTAAGGAGGTTGAGGTTGAGGCTCTAAAAACCAGAACCAAGGCCGACGCAGAGGCCTATGCCATAAAGGTTTTACAAGACCAGATTGCGCAAAATCCCAATTACATAGAATATCTAAAGGCACAAAAATGGGATGGCAAGCTCCCGCAGGTTCAAGGGGGCAGCACCTCATCTATAATTGATTTTAGGACAAGCGACTCAGCTGCAAACTGATAGCCGTATAGGAGGCCAACATATGAAACGAAGCCTTATCTCCATTTCACTTACAGTGCTGCTTGTTTTTATAATAGGTGCTATGGCCTTTCTGGTGCCCTCACACCGTATTATGGAAAATGATTCCAACAAACCCACCACGGTTTTGCCTGTGCTTAGCTCACAGCCGGAATCAGAAACGGATGCAGGCAGCTCAAGTGAGCCTGCAAAGCCGGTTTACACCCTGCCTATAGATTTTTCTCTGCCGCCAAAGCCTAATCCAAACGGCTTTACAGACGGCTATACCTATTCTGACAACAGCATTACCGTTAAGATAAACAAGGAGACCTTTAAAGGGCAGGTGTGCTTTTTTGCCGACGTGCAAATCTCACACCCCTCGCAGTTTCGTGCGGCCTTTGCAGGGGGAGATTTTAAGCTCTACTGGCGGCAGACCCCCATGATATAGCCAAGGCAAACAACGCTCTGGTGGCCTTAAACGGCGATTTTTGCACCTATCGCAAGGATGGTGTTATAATAAGACAGGGGCAGCTCTTCCGTAATAGCCCCTCTGAGAGGCAATCTCTTATTGTAGATATGAAGGGTGACTTACATATAGTGCCCGAAAGACAAATGACTAGCGACGGTTGGCTGGAAAGGGGCATAATCCAAGCCTTTTCCTTCGGCCCTGCACTGGTTGTAGACGGCCAGACAAAGGAGATGCCCAGCGATTATATCTACGGCAGATGGAAGCTTACAGAGCCTCGCTCGGCAATAGGTCAGCTGGGTGAACTGCACTACCTCCTAGCCGTGGTAGACGGCCGTGAGCCCGGGTATTCCGAGGGCATCAACTTTACAGGCCTTGCAGAGCTTATGGCCTCAAAGGGCTGCAAAATAGCCTATAACATGGACGGCGGCCAGTCCTCCACCCTATTCTTTAATAACAAAGTAATAAATAAGGTTTCAAACGGCGGTGAGCGAACCGTCAGCGATGTGCTCTTTTTTGCAACAGCCGATACTGACGTTAGGAGGAACCCCCGATGAAGCTTACTAAAGGCAAGCAATTTTTAATTACCCTAGGGCTTATACTCATTCTTTGCGGGGCGGCCTTTCTTTTGCCTGCCTACAGGCTTATTATTAAGGAGACTGCGCCTCCCCAGCTTGTAATCCCCGCTGATACCTCTTCAAATTCATCAGAGCCAGCTGCAAATACCAGTTCCTCTGCGCCTCCTATCCCTTCGCTTCCCTTCGATTTTTCCCCCGCTCCAAAGCCCAATCCAAGCGGCTTTAAGGATGACTACACCTATGAGGATGACACCATAAAGGTTAAAATAAGCAAGGAGAAGTACGACTATCAAGCCTGCACCATAGCAGAGGTTTGGATAACCCACCCCTCACAGCTGCGCACAGCCTTTGCAGAAGGGGGATACAACTCCCCCACCCGTGAGCATCTCTCAGACATAGCCAAGCGCAACAACGCCGTGCTGGCTGTTAACACAGACTATTACAACATGCGCAAGGACGGCATTATAATACGTCAGGGCATTCTGTACCGCAACAAGCCCAGTGGCAGGCACATGCTTATAATTGACGCCAAGGGCGATTTTCACACGATACCTGAAAATGCTTTTAACCTTACAGAATGGGAAAATAAAGGCATAATAAACAGCTTTTCCTTTGGCCCTGCGCTGGTTATAGACGGGGTTCAGCAAAAAATGCCCAACGGCTTCCCAGAGGGTGCTATTTGGGAGCTGCACCCCAGAACGGCCATTGGTCAGCTTGGCGAGCTGCACTATCTTGTAGTAACTGTAGACGGCAAGCAGGCGCATTCAAGCGGACTTCTGGTTAATCAGCTTGCCGCTATGATGAAGGAAAAGGGCTGCATTCAAGCCTTTAATATGGACGGCGGTCAATCCACCGTTATGACCTTTAACAACAAGGTAATGAACATTGTTGCCTATGATGGAGAGAGAAGGCTTAGCGATATAATGTATTTTGCCACAGCCTTAGATTACTCCGCACAGCATTATGACCCATATTAATGTGGGCAGAAAATTTGAAAGAAAGGACATAGGGAGCTCTGCTCTCTAACACAAGGTGTTAGCTATGAATTTTATAAAGCACGCCCTGCTTAATCTTATCCTTTTGGTTGTAGTTTTAGCTTTGGCTTTTCTGCTTCCTGCCCACAGCCTTAATTTAAAGGAGGAGGCACCTATTGTGGTGATTCCTGCCTCCGTAACGCCCACCCCGGGCATTGACGAGACCGCAAGCGGCGGTGATGATTCCGCCTCAAGTGCACCGCCTGTTAAGCAAGTCCCCTTTCTGCCCTTAGATTTTGAGCCTGCTCCAAAGCCCGGCGAAAGCGGATTTATTGATTACGGCTACAAAGCCCCCTCTACAGATTCAAGAAAGAAAACGCCCTATATTGCTGAAAGCGATGTCTACGCATATGAGGATTCCAGCATAACCGTTAAAATAAGCAAGGAACGCTATGAGGGGCAGGACTGCACCATTGCAGACATTAAAATAGGACACCCCTCTCAGCTGCGCACAGCATTTGCTGGCGGGGTTTACAACTCCTCTAACCGTGAGTACCTCTCAGATTTAGCCCGCAGACAAAACGCTGTAGTGGCAGTTAACGGCGACTTTTACGGCTACCGTAAGGACGGTGTCATCTTCCGTCAGGGCTCGCTCTACCGTGATAAGCCCAGCGTAAGAGATTTGCTTATAATCGACGCTCAGGGCGATTTTCACATTATCCATGAGAAGGATTTTAAGCTTGCAGATTGGTCAGATAAAGGCCCTGTTAACAGCTTTTCCTTCGGCCCTGCGCTGGTTATAGACGGCGAGCTAGCCCAAATTCCTAAGGAAAAGGATTATCCTGAGGGCTATATGGAAAATCAGCACCCACGCACAGCTATAGGCCAAGTTGATAAGCTGCACTACATACTTGTTACAGTGGATGGCCTTGTGCATTGGTCCATGGGCATAAAGGTTAAGCCTCTGGCCGAATTTATGAAGTCTAAGGGCTGCACTCAGGCCTATAATCTGGACGGCGGACAGTCCACCGTTATGACCTTTAACAACAAGGTTGTTAATCACGTGGCTTACAACGGCGAGCGCAAGCTCTGCGACGTTGTCTACTTTGCAACTGCAATAGATCCTAGCTATAAAGGAGACAAGATAAATGGGAACTAATAATATCTTGCTTAATATGGGCATTGCGGAGCTTAGCCTGCACGGCCTGATAATTGCAATAGGACTTGTTATCGGCGTTCTGCTCTCCTCCTTTTTAGCGCACAAGAGTGGCTTGCCTAATGGCTCTATTAAAATTCTTGCCCTTATAGCCGTGCCGCTGGGGCTTATATTCTCAAGACTGGTATACTGCGCCTTTAACTGGGACTTGTTTGAGGACGAGCCCTTGGCTATCTTCCGCTTTACCGACGGCGGCTATGCCATAATGGGGGCGTTTTTAGGCGGCCTCTACGCCCTGTTTATCTGCGCAAGAATAACGGGAGTTAAGCTTAAACACCTTGTTAACGCAGCTGTTCCCGGGGCTGTGCTGGCAGTTGCAATAGGCAGACTTAGCGCATTTTTCACCCTTGAGGACTGCGGCAACATAATCGAAAACAAGCTTCTCCAGTTCCCGCCTATAGGAATTTATAACGCCGAAAGCGAAATGTGGGTGTACTCCGTGTTCATTTATGAGGCCTTGGCGGCACTTATAGCGGCGGCCTTGGGCGTGTTTATCTGGTTCCACAAGCCAAGCTTAAGGTTTCACCCCGGCGAAAATGCTGCTGCAATATCCCTGATGTTCTATGGTGCTGCTCAAACTGTATTTGAGCCTATGCGCACAGACGTGCTCTGGCTGGGCTTTGTTAATGCCAATCAGGTATTTGGCATATTGCTTGCTGTTGCGGGCTTTGTGGCACTAAGCGTATCCTCCATTAAGCACGTCGGCTTTAGCTTTTGGCACATCTTGCGCTGGCTTGCGGCTCTGGCACTTATAGGCTTGGGCTTTAAATCACAGTTTAGAGTAACCGCCGAGGGCGAGGCTATGAGCTATGTCTATGTTGCGCTGTGCATGATAGGCCTGTTCGCCTTAGGAGTGTGTCTGTCACAGGATGCCCTTAGCAAAAAAGCCATAAGAAAAAACAATGCAGATAATTGGTATTTATAGTTTATACTTTGTAGGGGCCACGGCTTGCCTGGCCCATGGTACGTGTGAGGATAAAAACGGGTCAGGCAAGCCGTGACCCCTACAAACTAGTTAGTAAATCAAGCCCCCAAACTGCGCTTAAATTTTCATCTTTTAACCAAATAAACAGCAAAATAACAATTATTTATAAAATTTTCATAAATAATTCTTTTCCTAAAAAGCAAAAACCCCTTTACAAATGTATAAATCTCCTGTATAATGTTGAACATAAAGATAAAAGGAGTCTTAATTATATGAAAAAATTTTTTGCTTTAATTCTTGCCGTACTTTTAATTTTCTCCCTTATGCTTACAGGCTGTAACGGTGCTAAGGACAATGCCTCTAAAGAGCCCACAGGCACTGTTAATGTTTACCTAATCCCACCTGAGGGCACACCAATTCAAAAGCCTGTTGCCAAATACGGCGATGTTCCCGACCCAAAATATCTGCTTCAGGAGCTTACCGCCTTTGTAGGCATAAATATGGAGGCAGCCTCTGTTAAGGTTGACGGCAGCAAAATAAAGGTTGATTTTGACGATAAATCACCGCTATTTGGCGCAGAGGCCTACACAAGAGTTAATCCCTTTACAAGTCCCAAAACTAACAACGAGCTTTACAACTGCATTCTTAACAGCATTTGCAAAACTCTTTCTGAAAATTACAGCGGCGCAGAGGTTTATTTCTCCAAGGGCGGCCAATCCTTTACACTTGAAGATGCAGACCCAAAAATCACTATAGATGCCAGCAAGGCCTATACCTTTACCGAGCCCGCACCTATCACCCCTCAAGAGCCGGACGTTGAGCCTACAACTCCCGCAGCAGAGTAATATTACAACTAAAAGAAGGGCGGCTTTGCCTTTCAACAAACTGCAATTTCGGCCGCCGATATTTTTCGGCGGCTTTTTATCTTGAACAAGGAGGAACCCACCTTGAAGCGAATTTGTTCTATAGCTTTGGTTATAGCTATTCTTTGCACTTTGCTTAGCTCCTGCAAAAAGTCCAGCAAAAAAGAAGGGCCTGGAACGGGCTCTTCCATTAGCTACTCACTTGTAACCGAGCCGCAAAATCTGGACCCGCAAACCTCAAATGATGCAGGCTCTGCCCTGCTTATACGCAATATTTTTGAGGGGCTGGTGCGTGCAGATGAATACGGCAACGCCAAGCCAGGGGTGGCCGAAAGCTGGGAGAATAACGAAAACTACACAAGCTACACCTTCCATTTGCGCAGCAACGCCCTTTGGTCAGACGGCACACCCGTTACCTCCAAGGACTTTTTATTTGCTTGGCGCAGGGCAATTATGCCCGTGACCTCTGCTGCCAATGTGGCGCAGTTCTTTTGCATTAAAAATGCACAGGATATAAACGAGGGCAAAAAGGGCATTGACACTCTGGGGGTGCAAGCTCCCGATGATTACACCCTAAAGGTGGAGCTTAACTATCCCTTCTCCGACTTCCCCATTCATATTTCGCAAATCCCATTTATGCCCTGTAACGAGGCCTTCTTCTCTACCACAAAGGGCAAATACGGCCTTGATGATAACATGGTGCTCTCTAACGGCCCATATTATATGAATGATAAAAGCTGGGTGCACGATGAGCGTATCCGCATACATTACAACAAAAATTATAATGGGCCGCAGGGCAAGGCCTATCCTAAATCTGTCCTGTTTGTAATTCGCAAGCCCGGCACAGACTATTACACGCTTATCAGCAGCGGCACAGTTGACGCCGCCGCTATCCCCGCAGCTCAGGCAGAGCAGGCCTTAAACAGCAACTTAACCTGCATTAAATATGCAGATACCACCTGGGGGCTGGTGTTTAACACCGGAGCAGGGGTGCTTAGCAACCTTAAAATAAGACAGTCCTTTGTGCGCAGCATAGATTCAACGGCCTATGAGGCCGGAATACCCAAATATACTGAGATGGCCTATGACATAATCCCGCCCGCCACAAGGCTTAACGGCAAGCTATACCGTGAGCTTGCGGGCAGCGGATACAAGGTTAAATTCGACGCAAAAACTGCAAGGCTGAGCTATGACTCCGGCCTGATTGAGCTTGGACGCTTAGAACTGCCCAAGGTAACTGTGCTGTGCCCTGACGACAACAACTCAAAATACATGATGCAGGGCTTGATTCAGTGCTGGCAGGATGCACTGGCCTGTTATATCAATTTGCAGGTTTTGCCTATGGAAGAGATTAAAACCCGCATTTTAACAGGGGATTATCAAATGGCTCTGTATCCCCTCGCCCCCACCCGTGACGGCCCTTTAAACTGCCTTAACACCTTCCGCTCATCAGCCTATTACAACCCTTCAAAATTCAAGCACACCGCCTATGATTTGCTCCTTGACCAGGCGGCTTCGGCCTCGGCTACAGATACGGCCATAAACAACATTATTGCCGCCGAAAAATACCTTAACGATTACGCTGCCTTTTATCCAATGTATTATGAGAGCAAGTATTATCTGATACAAAAAAAGGTGAGCGGAATAAGCTTTGCCCCATTTGACGGGGTTGCAGACTTTTCAAAGGCCAGAAAGGAAGCTTCTTAATGAACTTAACTGAGATATGTAAGGCTCTGGAGAATGAGAGCGTAACTCAAGTGGGGTTTTCTAATGTATCCTCTGCCCTTTCACAGCGTTATCTGCATCTGCCAAACGCCATTACCCTGCTGTTCAAGCTCTCAGAGGCTATTATGGATGAGGTGACAGATGCACCTACATATACATATTTTCAGCATTACCGCACAGTTAACGCCTTTTTAGATTCCCGCACCCTGTGGCTCAGCGAGATGCTGCGCCGCATGGGCTTTAAGGCCTTCCCCATAGCCGCCTCACAGAGCATACCCGAAATGGGCAGTCATGCGGGGGCATTCCAGCACAAAACTGCCGCTCACATGGCGGGGCTTGGCTGGATAGGCAAAAGCGCACTTTTTATATCTAAGGATTACGGTGCAGGGGTTAGACTTGCCACTGTTTTAACCGATATGCCCCTGCCCTTTGGCCAGCCTATGGAACAACGCTGCGGCAGCTGCAATATCTGTGTTAAACGCTGCCCCGCACAGGCTATAAAGGGTGTAAACTACTCTGAGGGCATAAGCCGTGAGGAGATGTTTGATGCGGCGGCCTGCTCCAATTATATGAAAACAGCCTATCAGCACATAGGCAGAGGAGCGGTGTGCGGGCTGTGCGTCACTTCCTGCCCTGTTTAGCGGCCGGTTTCGTAGGGGACGGGGGGACGAGTGAAAAGTGAAAGGTGAAAAGTGAAGAGTTGTGGTGGATTTGCTTCGCAAATTTTGATTAAAGTAGCTTAACCGTTAGTCGCAGCCCAGCCTCCCTCTTGGAGGGAGGTGGCACGCAGTGCCAGAGGGAGGGCAGCGCAGGCTCTCAAACTCGCCGTTGAACAGGGCTTTGTGTGGCCTCTGTGCCCACTCTTTGCTAGGCTGGAACATCCACATCTCCGCCCTGCGTATGCTCCCTCAGTCACCATGCGGTGACAGCTCCCTCCAAGAGGGAGCCAAGCACCGACGAGTTTCTTAGCTACTTCATTTAAATTTGCGCAGCAAATTAGCCTTAATTTTCAACTTTCAACTTTCAACTTTCAACTTTCAATTTAAATAAACTCCAGAAAGGACGCAGGAGCTCGGCAACGCATTTGTTTCGGCTCGTTTGCGGTGTTACATATGAAAAAGCTAGCCTTGGGTATACTTATTTTGATTTTTATTGCGGGCTCAACCCTTGCCGCACTCTATGTGCAGGGTGTTTGGGAGCTTCCCGCTTTTATTCCTGCCTCTCCTCCTGTAGAAGTCCCTGTTTCCTCCGAGCCTGAGACTGAGACTGTCTCCTCACAGGAGGAAGCCGAGCCTCCTGAGCCTGTTAAAACAGGCCCTGAATTTGCCTTTGACAAGAGCGCAGAGGACGTCGCACTGGACGCTCTGGCCAAGGAATACGATGCTGTGGGCATCTCTGTTGTGGCCTTTCAGGATGCCAAGATAGTTTATACATACAATTACGGCTACCAAAATCTGGCCAAGAAGATACCCTGTGACGAGAATACCAAGTACAGAGTAGCCTCGCTTTCAAAGACATTTTCGGCCATAACGGCCTGCAAGCTTGCCGACGAGGGCATAATAGACCTTGATGAGGATGTAGGCAAATATCTGGGCTACAAGGTGCGTTCGCCTCGCTTCCCCAATGTGCCTATCACCACAAGAATGCTGCTTACGCACACCTCCTCTATATTTGACGGAGCTATGTATCAGCAATCTGTTACCACAGGCTATGTCGCCAACCAAACTATACTCTCAGGGGGCACCTGCTATTCGGGTGCAGAGCCGGGCACTCAATACCGCTATTCTAACTTTGGCATGGCTCTTATAGGTGCTATTTTAGAAAAGGCCACCAATGTCTATTTTAGCGATTCTGCCAGCGAAAAGTTCATGAAGCCACTTGGAATGGACGCCTCCTATCTGCCCTCGGAGATTACCGCCAAGGATAAGATAGCAGATTTGTACGGCGCAGGGCACGGACTAACCCGCAGTGCGGCAAAGCAGCTCTCATTAAGGCACGCCTTTCAGCTGGGCTACTCTCAGGGCATGTCACAGGGCAGCTTGGTTATAAGTGCAAAGGACTATGCCGCAGGGCTTATGATGGTGCTTAACGGCGGCGAGCTTAACGGTGTGCGCATTTTAAAGCCTGAGACAGCCAAGGACATAACCACCATACAGTTCACCTCTGAGGGGGCCAGAGAGGCTCTTTGCATGAGGGAGTGGAAGGAATTTGCCGAAAGGCCTCTGCTCTGCCACAGCGGGGATTCCTATGGTATGCTGGCCAGCTTTGCTGTAGACCCCGAAAACAACGCAGGAGTTGTTGTTATAACCAACGGCTGCAAGCAGCTCTATGACGAAAAAACCACTTACTTCCGTGTCTGTGCGGAAATTATGCGTGAGCTTTATACTCATTACAAATAAGATAGAAGAGGTAAGCATTTTGAAAATAGTAGTTTTAGACGGCCGTGCCGTTAACCCCGGGGATTTAAGCTGGGATTCCTTTCGCCTTTTAGGCGAGCTAAGGGTGTATGAGTACACCGAAAAAGAGGATATATTTGAGCACGCACAGGGTGCGGACATTCTGCTTACCAACAAAACCCCAATAAACGCAGAGCTTATTGAAAAGCTGCCGCAGCTTAAGTATATAGGCGTTCTTGCCACAGGCTACAACGTTGTGGATACCAAGGCCGCCCGCTCGCGTGGCATTCCAATTACAAACATCCCCTCCTACTGCACGGCAGGCGTGGCTCAAATGATTTTTGCCCTGCTTTTAGAGCTATGCAACCATGTATCTCTGCACAACGCCTCTGTTCAAAGGGGAGAATGGCAGAAATCCAAGGATTTTTCTTACTTTAAAGCCCCGTTAATCGAGCTTGAGGGCAAGACTATGGGCATTATAGGCTTTGGGAACATAGGGCAATCTGTGGCAAAAATAGCTCTTGCCATGGGCATGAAGGTTAAGGCCTACAGCCGAACAGTTAAATACACGGGCAACCCGGGCATCAAATGGGTGAGCCTTGAGGAAATCTTTGGAGAGAGCGACGTGCTAAGCCTTAATTGCCCCCTAACCGCCGAAACAGAACGTCTTATAAACAGGCAGAGCCTTGCATTAATGAAGCCCTCCGCCCTGCTTATCAACACCTCCAGAGGGGGCGTTATTGCCGAGGAAGACTTAGCCGCCGCCCTAAATGCGGGCATAATTGCAGGCGCAGGCTTGGATGTTCTTGCAACAGAGCCGCCCGCAAAGGGCTCGCCATTAATAGGAGCGAGAAACTGCATAATCACACCACACATAGCCTGGGCCTCCAAAGCCGCCAGAGAGCGGCTTATCCAGTCCGCCGCCCAAAATATAAAATCATTTTTAAACGGCAAGACACAAAATGTAGTTAATTAGATGTTAGATATTAGGTGTTAGAGGTTAGAGGTCCCACCATCGTGGCAAAACGCCTTTAATTAAAATTTGCGTAGCAAATTAGCCTTCATTTTCAACTTTCAATTTTCAATTAAAAAAAGGAGTTATATCTTGAAATTTAAAGCCTTGCTTATTACATCGTTATGTGCAGTTGTTGTGCTTTTAGGGGTTTTAGTTGTATTGCTTGCTCAAGCTCTTGCGGCTGATTCCTCCTCAAGTGATGAGACTGCGCCGCCTCCAATAACAGAGCCAAGCTCTTCAATAGCGGCCGTTTCTGAGCCTCCTGCGCCGCCTCGCAGGGGCAGTCATGCAGCAATACCCCCTGAGGTTAGAGCGAGCATGAAGGGCATTTCTATGCCTGAGGGTGCAACTGTGAGTTACGATGATTTGGAGTATCTAACTGTTTATTACCATGATTTTAACTATGAGCACAGTGAGGGTCATATTATAGTGGCTCGTGAGCTTGCTGAGGAGGTTTTGGACATCTTCGCAGAGCTGTACGACATACGCTATCCAATTGAATCGGTGAAGCTTATTGATGAGTTCGACGGCATGAAAACCAAGGAGCTGGATACTCTGGACAGAGCCTCTATGGGCAATAACAACACCTCTGCCTTTTGCTATAGAATGACAGGCTACGGCACTCTCTCGCAGCATTCTTACGGCAGAGCCATAGATTTAAACCCTAAAATTAACCCTTATATCACAAGCAACGGCAACGTAAGCCCCGCCAACGCCAAGCAATATGTAAGCCGAGACGGAACGAGCTTTTCTGAAATCGAGCAGGCCGCCATGGTACACAAGGACGATGCAGTGTATAATATCTTTATTGCCCACGGCTGGAAATGGGGCGGAGACTGGAAGGGCGAGAAGGATTATCAGCACTTTGAAAAGCGAATTAATTGATGTTAATGTTCTTTTCGAAGCTTTTACCAATAAAACAGACGGCAAAGGTGCAAAATACAACTTACCGCTCAACTTCTCAAACGTCTTGCGTTTGAGGGATGGGGGGATTCAAGGGGGCGCAACGAGTGTGGGAGCGACGACTTTGCGCCCCCCTTGCCCGCATCTTTGCGGTGTCATCCAAATCTCTGATTTGACTAATGACACCCATGCACAGTTGCCCCAAATTTTAATTTGGGCGGCAACCACTGCGGCTTACTTTCTCGGCGGAACCAGAAAGTTCGGGGTTTTCGCTTGCGAAACTGCAACCGACTAAACAACGTGCGTGCCCGTGCGGCATGAGCACAAGCTACGATAATATCTTGCTGCACATTAAAACATGGAAAATCATATATGTGTCGGTACGTGATAAACTTACTAAACCAAACAACCCGCTGTTAATAACAGCGGGTTGTTTGGTTTGTGGATGGGAACAATATATTAAGATGAAAACTATGTTAGTTGAGAGCACTGTAGTCTATTGCGCATAACGTTTAGCTCTCTGTTTAATAATATAACATTAATCTGCGTGTTTGTCAAGTAGTTTTTTAAAAAAATTTCTGCAAAAAATTGTTGATTTTTGGCTTATCACTATAATTTTTGCTGAGCAAACGCACAACTCCATTTAAAACAGGCTATTTTTAAGGTGAAACGTAATGACAGCAGTCCCTTTACTGATATTTCTACAAATAATATGTAAATTTAAAGTGACTGCACTGCATAGCCTGAGCCTCATAAAAGGGATGGCTTTGCACACGGCTGCGGTTACAGCAAACCTCCAGCAGGTTGCAGTTCTTTTGCACTGCGATTTCCCTCAGGCTCTGCCACAAGCGGCTTCCTATTCCTCTGCCCTGATGCTCCTTTGCTACCACCAGCTCATGAATTTCCGCCACGCCGCCGTAATGATGCAGCAGGCTCTGTACATGCAGTGTTCCAAAGCCCACGGGCACACCCTCAGCAATAGCCAGCAGGTAAAAAATATCGGGCTTAAGCAGATTTTTGCTGTACACAAGCTCAAACTCCTCACGGGGCAGAGTGTGCTCCTCCAACTCGCACACCAAGGCGTAAACGGCGTTTAAATGCTCCTGTGCGGCGGGTATGATTTGTATACCGCCCTTTAAGTGCAGCTCAAAAAACAGCTCCGCATAGGCATTGTCGTTGTATCTGTGTATCTCCTTAAAGCCGCAGGCCTCCATCATATGCCTGGAGGCGGCGCACTCACGGCGGGTGTCGGCATAAACCTTGGCAAAGCCCGCTGTTTTTGCAAACTCTATGGCTGTGTTAAACAATATTTTGCCAAAGCCCTCCCCTTGACGGGAGGGCTTTATATATAACCTTTTAAGCTCGGCTGAGCCCCTCTCATCAAGGGGACGCAAGCCCACTGCACCAACCAGCTCTGCGCCGTCAAACAGACACCAGAACTCGCCGCCATCCTTTTGGTAAACCTTGGGCACATTAAGAGTGTCAGCGTGCCGCCCATTAGGCTCATAGCCCCAGCCCAGAGCATTAAAGCACTCATCATAATGGGCTTGCACAGCAGGCAGCATATCCTCTGTATAGGTTTTTAACTGCATAAGCTTTTTACCTTATTCGTCATCTATTGTAGTGGTTTTGGGTACTGTGGTTGTTG
This sequence comes from Oscillospiraceae bacterium, assembly GCA_031269595.1. Lineage (GTDB taxonomy): Bacteria > Bacillota > Clostridia > Oscillospirales > Acutalibacteraceae > JAISYX01. Next base: position 5,923 of record JAISYX010000069.1, on the reverse strand, counting down.
GCTTTGTTGTGGTTGTAGTTGGCTTGGTGGTAGTTTTGGTCTCTTCTACCTGCGTTGTCGGCTTTGTTGTGGGCTTTTCTGTTGCCTTTGTTGTTTCCTTAGTTGTGGTTTTAACTGTAGTTGCAGCAGTTTTTTGTATTGTTGTGGTAGTTGTTTTAACCGTTGTTGTGGTGGCCTTTGGCGGGTTCTTGTTATATGGATTGTTGGGGCTTGGGTCCGTTGGGTCCCAGCCGGAGTAGTAGGAATCTGAGCTAAGGGGCACTATGCTCCCCTTTGGCCCTGAGCCTGAAACTATCTCCACAGGAGTGCCTATAGGCGCATTGTCGTAAATCCATTTAGCGTCTCTGCATGCCAGACGTATGCACCCGTGTGAGGCTCTTCTGCCCAGCGAGCGGTAGCCGCCCATGGACATTGAGGAGGGGTCGTTCTGCCTGTTATAGGGTATAGAGTGGAAGAGGAAGCTATCGCTTATTGCAGAGCAATACTGCTCCCAAGAAGGACCCATAAGCTCCTTCCAGCGGTATTTTCTTAAAATTCTAAAGTTGGCATTGGGAGTTTCTCCCTTGCCTGTGCCCGTTGAGCAGGTCATGGCCTTAACAAGCACAGTGTATTTGCCGCTGTCATCCTTTTTATATACACACACCGACTGGCTGCCCTTGTAAACCTTTATAGCATAGACAGAATCCGCAGCAACAGGGGCTTTGCTAACTGTTATAGAAACGCTTATCCACAATGCGGAATTGGTTGCAGAAACCGCCTTGACTGTGCATGTACCCTCAGCCTTGCCCGTAACTAGGCCGTTTGAATCCACTGCTGCAACATCCGTGTTGGAGCTGCTCCAGTTCAGCCTTTTGTTTGCGGCATAGGTAGGGGTGTAAACCACACCCACCTTTACGCTTTTATCCTTGTAAACAGAATAGCTGTTCTTAATTGAGGAGATTCCTGTAAGAGGCTCACTTTGTAAGGACTGCTCTCCCTCTGCTTCCGGAGCTGAGGCCTGCGAGCTCTCTGCCTCACCTGGTTCTGGAGCAGCAGCAATGTCTGACTCCTCTGTTATTTCAACTTCCTCAGTAGATACATCAAAATCATCCGGCTCTGCTACCTTATGTTCACCGTCAATAACTCCTACAGGAGCACTAACGGGTATGGCAAAGTTAGAAAATGAGAGCATACACGCAAGCACAGCTATGCTAACCACGATTACAGCAGTTGCTCCTGCTGCTATTTTTTTGCCCTTTGAGTTGCCATAGAGCCACTCCATATGCTTTTTGAGCTGTCTGCCCACTGCACCCAGAATTGCCTTTGCCCTTTTGATTGATTTTTTAAAACTATTCGATAAATTTTTCACACAAAACACCCATTCTTTTTAAATAAATATCTCAATGACAATATTATATCATAAACCCCCGTTTAAAGCAAGGGGTATATGAATAAAATGTAAAATTTATTTTTTAAGCTGTTGAAAGCTAGATTTTCTCAGTTAATAGCTATTGGTCGGCAAATTTGTGTTTATTCTTAAACTCAATTGCCGCCTCACGAATCTCATCGTTTTTTGACTTATATCCTAAAGCAATAAAGATTTTTAAAGCTTGAGGCATGCATTCTTCTACTAATTCCACCAATCGTCTATACTCCCAATCATCTTCAACATCTATGCTGCTCACAGCAATAGTGTAAAGTTTTTTTCTAAGAGGGGTTTTGGGATTTTGTTAATGAGACTTCTTGCAATTGATATTGGATAGTAATTTGATGCTTTACAGGCATACCCAAGAAGAGTTGTCAAAACCAAATTTGCACATTCGTCGTTAAGTAAACCTATTGATGCCATATCAGAAAAAAAATCGATACCTGCTATTTCAATTAATTTATTGCTTATAATGTCTTTGTATCCACAGTAGCTCATGCTAACTACTTCCTTCCGGCATAATCCCATAGCAGATTTTTAAACGGTGAAAAGTGAAGAGTTATAGCTAATTTGCTGCGCAAATTTTGATTAAAGTAGCTTGTAGGGGACGATGTCTACATCGTACCGTTTTCCCGAAACTCGCAGGTATTCACGGGACGATGCGGACATCGTTCCCTACAAATCCTAAGGCTTAGATAATGCATTATTAATTATAAATTATACACTATACATTAACCCACAGCACCCTCACCCTTTACCAGACTTGCCGATTTGCCCTTGATTCTGTAAATTTTGTGGCACAGGTCAAAGGCTGTTACCCTGTGGGTTATAACTATGCAGGTTCTGGACTTAAGCTCTGCTTGAATGTTTGCCAAAATCCTCTGCTCTGTCTCCATATCCAGTGCGGAGGTGGCCTCATCCAGCAGCACAAAGGGAGCTTTGCGCAGCAGAGCACGGGCTATGGCTATTCTTTGCGCCTGCCCCTCTGAGAGCCCAAGCCCCTTCTCCCCCAGATTGGTATCCATGCCCTGTGGGAGCTTTTCAACAAACTCCAGCGCACAGGCCTGTTTTAAGGCCTTGCGCAGCTCGCTCTCTTCGGCGTCTGGACTGCCCAGCAGCAGATTTTCCCTCACACTGCCGGAAAACAGCGTGTTCCCCTGTGGGACATAGGCAAACAGCGGCCTTGTGGCCCCTGAGGGGGAGAGCGTCTCCCCTATTAAAATAGTGCCGCTCTGGGGCTGTATAAGCCCCAAAAACAGGCGAATTAGCGTGGTCTTCCCCTCCCCTGAGGGGCCTATTAGGGCGGTTATCTGGCCGCTGGGAAGCAGGAGAGAGACATTCTCGAGCACAGTCTCCCCTTTATTATATGCAAAATTTACCTGTTTTAATTCTATGGAGTAATTGTTAATAGGTTGTTCATTTTCAGGCGGCGGTTCCTCCGGCTTTATGCCAAACAGAGTGATAAGCCTCTCTGCGGAGGAGGTGGAGGTTATTGCAGAGGGCAGCATGGTTATAAGCATGACAAGGGGGCTTTGAATTTGCCCCGCAAGCGAGATAAATGCGGTGTAATCGCCAAAGGTTATGGCGTGATTATAAAGCCTGTACGCCCCCCAGAACATAACCGAATAGGAGGCCAGCTGATACAGCACAGAGAACAGCACCTGCAGCTTAACAGCAAAGCTGTTCTTTTCAAGGGCTATGTCGTATAAATCCTTTTGATGCTTCTTTAATCTGCCCATAAACAGGTTTTCAAGGCCAAAGCTTTTTATTATCATAATATTTTGCAGTGATTCCTGAATAAAGCTCTGGCTTTTGCTCATGCGCTCACGCATCATGGTGTCAAATTTGCGCAGTTTGCGCCCCACCAATTGCGCCAGAACAACGGCTACAGGGCATATAAGCAGGATTATCAGCCCCATGCTTGCATCAAAGCGCAGTATGACAAAAAAGGCAGCAACCAGCCTTACAATCAAAGAGACAAACCCAGGCAGGGTATCCATAACCGTGCTTACTATGCTGGAGACATCCCCTGTCATGCGGTTGAGCAAATCGCCGCTGTGATACTCCGAGACGCTCTGCCAATCGGCACTCAGGGCGTGGTCAAAGACATCCTGCCGCATTAGATTGTTGAGCTTTGTGGAGGTACGCACAGAAATTTTTGAGGTGACAGAGCGGATAATCAGGCTAACGGCAAAGCTGCCTGTAATCACGGGGATAATCCAGCCCAGAGCAGATAGCGGTATATCACCTGTAACTGCATTAATCAAATATTTTGAAATGGTTGCTGAGGCAACAGAGGTAAGCGAGCCCAGCGCATCCAGCAAAATGATTACAATAAGCGGGAATCGGAAGCTCTTGACATATTTAAATATCCATTTTAGGTCTTTCCAGACGGTTTTTAGTTCAATGTTTTTCATAGGTCAGCCCTTAATTTTTTTATTTGCCCCCGCCTTAGCCGCCAGCCACCTAAAGGGGTAGCACCATCGCCAAAAGCCCGCATAAAATAAGCATTTTGGGTGCTTTAAGCCGTGGCTCTTGCCCTTTATTTCAAAGCTTACCGCCCTTGCGATTATCTGCTTGGGCTTAATAGGCCCTTCCAAAAAGCCCTGTGCATCCCCGCATATGTAAAGCATATTTTTTTTGTCGATTTGTAATATTCTATGTAGTATATACGCTCCGTTTTCACGGTGATAGAGCACTACATCCCCTTTTTTTAGGGGCGTTGCGGGCTTTTCCAGCAGGACATAGTCCCGCCCACTCTTTAAAAATGGCTGCATACTCCCCCCAAAGATTGGCAGCTTTGCCTGCGTGCCCTCCTCTAAAGCGGCCATTATCATGGGCATGAGCCTCTCCAGCCGCAGGAGCTTCGCCCTTGTGCCCCCAAGCATACCCATGCCGCGCATAAGCTGCACACGGCTGCGGGAGATTTCCACGGTTTTGCCCGCCATTTCAAGGGGGCTTGCGGAGGAGCTTTTAAGGAACTCTGTGAGCCTTTTAAGCCATGCCAGAGGCAGAAGCAGCTTGCGCCTGCGTGCGAATGGATAGCGGCGCATGAGGCTCTCCCCGCTGGGGAAGAGGCTGCGCCAGACAGAGGCCTTACGCCCCTCCGCCGCCCTTTTGCTCAGGGAATAGGAGGCCGCCCGCTCGGCTGTGGCTCGGCCGTAAAGTCCTCCCGTGAGTATGTCCTCAAGGAGAGAATCAGCAATGCGCTCATTGGGCTCAGAATCGCCCTGTAACAATCTTTTGTCTGCTCCGAAGTAACGGACACTCAGGCTGAAAAGCACGGCAGAGAAGCCCTCCAGCGAAGCATGGCGCATTTGCTTGTTAAAAGCATCCCAGTCAAGCTCATCATAGTAATGACTGGCAAATATGGCTATATCCATTAGCTGGCGTATGCCAAAGCCTGTGCCCGCCATGTGCTCCGCCAAATGGCAGATTAAATAGACCATGTGAGCCGTGGGCTCAGGGGCAGTAAAGCGCAGGCCGCACGCCTCAAGCTGCACCGTGCTCTCGCCACGCAGCAGCTCCGCCTGTGGGAAGCCCTGCGCCGCAATGCGGGTGTGAAGCTCCAAGTGCAGGGCATTCAAATTGGCGTGAACGCAATCAGCCTCGCTTAAATTTGAGTCTATCTCTCCTCCTAATTTCGATAAGATTTCACTGATTTTAGGTAAATCTTCGATGTTTATAAGTATATCTGCATCACCTGAGGAGCGTAGCTCAGGGGCGGGATAAAGCATAGCAATGGCAAGGCCCTTAAGCACCACAGCGGGAAGCCCCGCAGACCGGCAGGCCTCCAAAAACCGCCCAAGCTCATGGTGCATCATGGTTTGGCGGGAGATGCCAAGCAACGCAGAGCGGCGCAGCTGCTCATTTTGCGGCAAGCCGGAACGCTTGACACCATAGTGCAAAAGCGCAGAAGCCCCGTGCATTTGGGCAAGCCCGCACAGAGCTGTAAACTCAACATCTTCTGGAATGGCGGCCTTTTCGCCGCTTAAGGCAGAGGCAAGCAGGCCAAGGAATGCGGATTGGGTGGAGTTCATGTGCATAGTCCTCGTTTTTTAATGCGTAATTCGTAATTCGTAATTAAATGTGAATTTGCTGCGCAAATTTTGATTAATATAGTTAAAAGCCATCCTTGTGCGTGCTCAGTTTATGTTACTATCGCCACGCTTATGTGCGTCATTGCGAGCACCGCTACGCTTGAGTGTACCCTGTAGTTACAAGTGCGAAGCAATCCAGTGGACAAGGCCAGAAGCTAAATAACAACGTGGAAACCTTTTACCGCTGGATTGCTTCGCACACCGCACTTGGTGTTTATCATAGTTCGGCTGCGTGCTCGCAATGACGCAGCTTTTATGGTTTTAAAGTCGTTTAGTGCACCGCTGTAGCTTTGCGGGCGAATGCAATTCGCCCCACCAGCGTTAACCTAAAGATTAATCAACCTAGCAAGAGCAGGAAAACGCTTACGCTTATTAATGAGAAAAGGGAAGCAAAAGACAATGTCGTTAACCGAATTGA
>JAISYX010000062.1 GCA_031269595.1 Oscillospiraceae bacterium | reverse complement strand
GCGTTGCTCTTCGCTTAACCAAACTTCTCTTGCTGTCATAATGATATACCTCGCTTTTTTATTTACAGTATATCATATGATTGATTGTATGTCAAGTTTTAGATGACAAGTGGTACTACTTTTAATTTAAATTTGCGCAGCAAATCTACCTTAATTTTCAATTTTCAATTAAAAAAGTTAGGTCGTGAATAGTTTTGTCGACAAAAGCAGCACAACTCAACTATGCACATGGAATTGAATTTTATAACAAGGGCTGGATGTCTCAGGCCTATGCGCACCTTAAAGCTGCCCACACCCTCAATCCCGAAAACAAGGAATACAGCCATGCTTTTGAACAAATAAAGAAACAAAAGGACGGCGATTGCGGCGGATATAAAACAAACCGCCCAACAGGCAGCGGAGGAAACGGATCGGGCAATATTTGCGAAAAGTACTGCTGTAGCTTCATTGATGCAGGCGGCGGCGAGTGTTGTGGTCTATGCTGCTGCGAGGGCGGCTTAACCTTGCTGTGCGAAGGCTGCGACTAGATGCCGGAGGCGAGAGGCTGAAAATTTCCCGCAATCAGCCTTTACAGCGGCGTAGTAACCGCTCTCACGCTCTCACGCCCAATCTGCGGGCGATTGCAAATCGCCTTAATTTTCAATTCTAAAAAGTTAGGTTGTGAATAATTTTGTCAGCAAAAGCAGCACAACTCAACTATGCACATGGAATGAAATTTTATAACAAGGGCTGGATGTCTCAGGCCTATGCGCACCTTAAAGCTGCCCACACCCTCAGCCCCGAAAACAAAGAATACAGCCATGCTTTTGACCAAATAAAAAAACAAAATAACGGCGATTACGGTGGCTATAAAGCAACCCGCCCCATAGGCAGAGTTGGAAACGGAGTGTGCAATGTTTGCGACAAGTGCTGTTGTAGCTGCGCTGATGCAGGCGCAGGAGAGTTCACTGAGTGTTTCTGCCTATGCTGCTGTGAGAGCATGGGCCCCGCATTATGCGAAGGCTGCAACTAGATGCTGGAGGCCAGAGGCTAGAAATCTCCCGCAATCAGCCTTTACAGCGGCGCAGTAACCGCTCTCACGCTCTCACACATTCCATCCAGTCTTTGGGCAGACACATAGGTCTGCCCCTACTTTTAATTTAAATTTGCGCAGCAAATCTACCTTAATTTTCAATTAAACAAAGTTAGGTCGTGAATAGTTTTGTCAACAAAAGCAGTCAAGCTGGCGTTCAGCGGGGTTCTTTGCGCACTTAGCGTAACCGTGCTGTTCCTTGGCTCGCTGTTTCCTCTGGTGGAATATGCGATTCCCACCCTTAGCGGGCTGTGCTTAATCCCCATTGTAATTGAAATAGACAGAAAATACGCATTTTTAGCCTTTGCGGCCGCCTCGGCTACAGGGCTTATTGTTGTTCCTCGCAAGGAATTTGCACTGCTGTTCTTGCTCTTTTTAGGTTATTACCCTATAGTTAAAAGTTATGTTGAATCAAAATTCCGCTTTATTGCCGAGTGGGCACTCAAGCTAGGCTTATTTAACGCAGGCATGATTGCCGCATTTTTTGTCAGTATCAACCTGTTAAGCATACCTAAGGAGGAGTTTAGCATAGGCGGAGTGTATCTGCCCTGGCTTTTACTGCTTGCAGGAAATGGAGCATTTATTATATATGATTTGGCCATAACACGTGTAGTTATGCTTTATATCAAGCTTTTGCATCCGTTTTTTAAAAGGATTTTTTAAAATTGCATCCCGCACTATTTTTGCTCAATTGACCTCTTTCTATTGACAAACCAGCCAAGATAGTACATAATTTGTGTAGGCTATAGGCCAACTCCCTGTTGCAAATTTGAATCGGAGGTTCTTCATATGAATGCTGATAATAGCTCATTAAAAACTATCAATATTATCAAGATATTAGCTGTTATTGTTGTAGCTGCCGAGGCACTCTTTATTGTAGGCTTCTTTTTTACAAGCAGCGATAAGCAGCTTAAGCAGCCGCCAGCCGTGGTTATGGCAACAAACGCCACTAACTATAAAATTTCAGAGCCTGCCTATGACATCTATTTAGGCGATAAATTCACCCTTACTGTCTCTAATATACCGCCTGATACTGAAATTTTTTGGCGGGTTAAGGATTCAGAAACTCTAGCAAGTGCCCCTTATAGCAATACCCATTCAAGAACAATGAGTTATATAGCAAATCAACTAGGAAGCATTACAGTTGAGGTGCTGCGCAACGACGGCTATAACGACGTTCTTGCTGAAATTGAAATTGAGGTAAAGGTAAGGGAGATATTAGCTAACAGCAATTAATACCAATGTTAGCCGCCCGCCAAATGCTTAGGCTTTTGGCGGGCGGTTTTAGCTCAATAAAACCAAGAACAGAGAACGGTAGAGAGCCGTTCCCTGTTCTTGGTTTTTGTTTGGTTTTGCAGTTATCTCATCACTTTGATTGGAGGAATATCACAGTAAACGGGCTTTTGCCATTCTATAACTCTGCCCTGCGCCAAAGATTCAGGCAGCCTTATTATCCTTTGGTTTGCGCTGCCTCTAAAGGGTGCTTCTGTTGTTTTTTGTGCAAGAATAAACCTGCCGTCTATAAGCAAATCGCACTGCTCCAGCAGTAGCTTCCAATGGGGATTCTCCCCCTCAACAAGCTCCTCAAGGGTGTAGCCGGAATAAATCGCCACACTTTTGCCCCTCGCCTTAACCTCAGCGGCCAGCTTTGCCAGCACCTCGGCTTGCAGAAAGGGCTCGCCGCCGCTAAGGGTCATGCCGTCCAGCAACGGGTCTGCTAGGAACTCGCTCAGGATTTCGTGGTAATCCCTTTCATATCCGCCGTCTATGGGGTGTGTCTGGGGGTTGTGGCAGCCCTCGCAATGGTGTGTGCAGCCCTGTGTAAACAGGGTGTAGCGATACCCGGGGCCGTCCACCACAGAGGCGGGAGCTATGCCCGATATTCGTATAAGGTCAGAGGACATTGTGCTTAACCCTGTCTCTCTCCTCGGCGGCCTTGGCGTCGTTGAACCTATCCAGCGTGCCCACAAGGTAGCCTGTTATCCTGCGTATGCGCTCGAAGGGCAGGTTGCGGGGTTCTTCCTCTGTTGGGCCTTTTCGTCCGCAGTGGGGGCAGTCATCGCCTATTATGCCTGTGTAGCCGCAAACGGTATCTCTGTCCACAGGGTGGTTGATTGAGCCATAGCCCACGCCTGCATCATGCATAGCCCTTATCAGCTTTTCATAAACCTCCAGATTTTCGGCTGTATCGCCGTCCAACTCTACATAGGTTATGTGCCCTGCATTTGTTAGGGCGTGATAGGGAGCTTCCAGCTTGATTTTATCCAGAGCTCTTATATTGTAATACACGGGGATATGGAATGAGTTTGTGTAGTAATCTCTGTCGGTTATCCCGGGGATTTCGCCGAATACCTTTTTATCTAAGCGCACAAATCTGCCGGAGAGCCCCTCGGCGGGAGTGGCGAGCAGGGTGACGTTCAGCCTGAGCTTTTTTGCTACATCATCCAGATGCTCACGCATGTGACGGACTATATCCAAGCCGAGATTCTGCGCCTTTTCAGACTGCCCGTGGTGCTCGCCTATAAGCGAAACCAGCGTCTCTGCAAGGCCTATAAAGCCCACACTGAGTGTGCCGTGCTTGAGCACCTCACGCACCTCATCCTCACGGCTCAGCTTTTCAGAATCTATCCAAACACCCTCGCCCATAAGGAAGGGGTAGTTTTTAACACGCTTTCTGCACTGTATTTCAAATCTTTCCAAAAGCTGCTCTATGCATAAATCCAGCTTGCGGTCAAGCTCCTCAAAAAACCACTGTATGTCGCCCTTTGAGCGTATGGCTATCCTTGGCAGGTTGATAGAGGTAAAGGAGAGGTTGCCTCTGCTGGGTGCTGTCTCACGTGTGGGGTCATAAATATTGCCCATAACCCTTGTGCGGCAGCCCATGTAGGCTATCTCTGTCTCCGGCCTGCCCGGGACATAATACTGCTTATTAAAGGGAGCGTCAAGGAATGCAAAGTTGGGGAACAGCCTTTTTGAGCTAACCCTGATTGCAAGACGGAAGAGGTCATAGTTTGGGTCTTCGGGGTTGTAGCTGACACCCTCTTTAACACGGAAGATGTGTATTGGGAAGATTGGGGTCTCCCCTGTGCCCAAGCCGGCCTCGTGTGCCAGCAGAACATTCTTTATTATCATTCTGCCCTCGGCAGAGGTATCCATGCCGTAATTAATGGAGCTGAAGGGCGTTTGCGCCCCTGCACGGGAGTGCATGGTGTTAAGGTTATGAATAAGAGCCTCCATGGCTTGGAAGGTGGTTCTGTCTGTCTCCTTGACAGACTTCTCTAAAGCGGCCTTTTGGCAGCGTTTAACGGCATCCTTGGCTATTCCGTAATAGGATTCCAGAATTTCAGCCTCGGCCTCCTGATACTTCTTATTCTCGTCAAGACGCAGTACATAGCCCTTATCAAACAGCTTGTTTTGAAAAGCCTTGGCCTCTTCATCAGAGATGATAACCTCGGTTTTATACTCCACAGCCTTTTGCAGATTCTGCCTGTAAAGGCGGATAAAGGTTTTGCGAACCCCCGCAGCAAGGCCATAATCAAAGTTAACCACGCTTTGGCCGCCGTGCTGGTCATTTTGATTAGATTGTATAGCTATACATGCAAGCGCAGAATAGCTGGTTATGTCATTGGGTTCACGCAAAACACCGTGGCCTGTTGAAAATCCGCCCGTAAAGAGCTTGATTAAATCTATTTGACAACATGTTGTGGTCATGCCTAAAAAGTCAAGGTCGTGAATATGGATGTCGCCGTCCTCGTGTGCCTTGGTGTGTTCGGGCTTTAGAACTACCTTTTTGAAGTAATCCTGTGTGCTCTCGCTGCCAAATTTAAGCATAATGCCCATGGCAGTATCCGCATTAACATTGGCGTTATCACGCATAAGGTCGGAATCCTTGGCATCCTTTGTGTGAATTTCATCAAACACACGCATAAGGGGAGTTTTGGTCTCTCTTATCTTTGTTCTGTCAGCTCTGTAGAGAATATAGGCCTTAGCGCAGCGGAAGTGGCCGTTCTTATTAAGAACCTCCTCCACTATATCTTGTACCTGCTCAACATTTGGTTTTATAATCTGCTTTTTGTCCAGTTCCTCAACCACCTGATTGGCAAGAGCCATGCAATAGGCCGTATCCCTTTTGGAATTTGTAGCCTCAAAGGCCTTGGATATAGCCTTTGAAATCATTGCTGCATCAAAGGTGACAAGTCTGCCATCTCTTTTTTCTATTTGTGTTAACATCACAATTACTCCTCCCGCTTTTCGAATTTGCCATGTATAAGCTGTTTTACGCCTATACATCCCCCGTTTTACGTAACAATAAAAAACTTTGTGTTTTTAGACCAACGCACAATATCTAGTGTATTTTTAGGGCGGTGAATACATCATATACCATTTCTATGATTTTGTCAAGGGTTTTGGAATAATTTTTACGGGTAAAAATAAACAAAAATATCTTCAAGAGAATTGAAAATTGAAAGTAACAAATGGCAATTTAAGGTGAATTTGCTACGCAAATTTAATTTAAAAAAGAATATCATTCCCCTCAACGGAGGGGTGCCCCAAAGGGGCGGGGTGGTTTATACGTCCTCAAACACATCAAACTAACCCCTAATTAAGAGCGAGCACAAAGCTAAAAAGCAAGCACCACGCTCCAAAATTCACAAATCAAAAGAGTAGTGCGCCCGCAAAACCACCCTCTCTTCCGCCTGAATGCCCCTCCGAAGAGGGGAATTTTAGGCGGCTTAGCTTGAACTCTTTAAATCAAAATTTGCTTTAGCAAATTAACCTTAATTTTCAATTTTCAATTAAAAAAGCGGAGAGCACGCATGCTCTCCGCTTTTTTTAACTATTTAATGTGTCGGTTTATTGTTGCTTCGTTAACCGCTCCGCCAAATACATACACTGTGTCGGCTGTGCCCTGTATTATAGATTTTATCTCAGGGGAGGTAAGGTTGTTGTTCAGCAGAAGCAGCGGTGCGCCAATTTTAGCCGAGTATGCGCTGCCCGCCAATGCATCTGGGAAGCTCTGTCCTGTGGCTATGCACACTGCGCCAGGTGTATACTCAGGCTTAAACTCCTTGTAAATGGCAATTGCCGTATCATACCTTGATGCACCTGCAACTCTTGCCGTTGTGCGGCCTGAGCCTGTGGCCTTTGCTTGGTTCTCTACTGCTGCGCTTATAGTGCTTGTGCCGCCTAAGACATAAATCTTGTTAACACCGCTTATAGATTTAAGATACGTCTGCGTGGCGGCCTCCAGATTGCTCTTATCCTGCGCCCTTGTAAACAGGATAGGTGCACCCTTTAAAGAGGCTATAGGACTTGCAGCCAAAGCATCGGGGAAGTTGGTTCCATCTGCAATAAACACCGTTTCAAAGCCGCCTGTTTTGGCCTTAAGAGCCTTGGCTATCTCCACGGCTGTCTCATATCTTGAGCCGCCTGAGTAGCGTGTTACCGTATAACCCTTAGATTTAAGCGTGGTTACATAGGAATCACGCACAGAGCTTGCGCCGCCCAGTATGATGATATTCTTTACCTTAAGTGCACTTATTGTGCTTAAGACAGAGGATTCCAGCGTATTTTGGTTTAAGGTGAGGAGTATAGGCGCATTATATGCCTTTGCAAGCGGTCCGCCTGCAAGAGCGTCGGCAAAGTTGCTGCCGTTTGCAAGCACTACCGTGCTTGAGCCTGAAGGCCAGCCGCTCTTAGCTATGGCATTTGCTGTGTCCACTCTGTTTGAACCTGAGAGATATTTAACATTTATGCCTGTAGAATTCTTCTTCCACACAGCGTAAAGGGTGACAGACTGCTCCTGGCCGTAATTAGCACCTGCTGCATAGGTGGCAATAGTGGCTGTAGATGAGGTGCTCCAGCCCTGGAAGGTGTAGCCGCTGCGTGTGGGCACTGCTGTGCTTAGCTTAAGGACTGTGCCCTGAGTTTTAGTCTGGCTCTCAGGTGCGCCTGTGCCGCCATTGGCGTTGTAGCTAACTGTGTAGGTGACCTTATCTCCGGGGAAGGCGATGTTAATTTGATAGCTGCCTATCTGACCCTCCTCTGAGTCAACCCTAAGGTAATAAACAGAGCCTTCAAGAAGCCTATATTCTATCTTAAAGTTATCATTAACCCCTGCGTTGGGGCCGCCTGAGACAAGCACAAGCTTGTTTTGTGAGGAGCTATAAACCACTCCGTCTAAATCAAAGCCTGAGACGGAGGTAAAGGTGTAATCGCCTGTTACAGGAGCTGTAAACTTGAACATATCCACATCACCCGTACGCTCAAGCACTCCGTACAGCACACGGTTTGTGTTTATATCCACAAGCGTTGCTGTGTCAAAGGTGTTGCCGTGGTCGTCTGCCGCCTGCCATACAGCATGGAGCGTAAGGTTTGCATTGGCTGTGTAGCTTGCGCCCGGGGCGTATTCGGCCGTTGTTGCCGTGCTGCTGCTCGCCCAGCCAAGGAAGGTATATGTGCTTCTTGTGGGCACTGTGCTGCTCAGGGTAAGCGGGACATCCTTGAGCTTAGTCTGGTTTGCAGGTGCGCCCATGCCGCCGTTGGCGTTATAGCTAACTGTAAAGGTTTGTGAGTTTGATGTAGTAGTGGTAGTGGGCTTTGTTGTGGTTGTGGTTGTAGTTGTTGGAGTAGTGGTGGTCGTTGTTGTCGGCTTTGTTGTAGTTGTTGTAACCGTTGTTGTAGTGGTAGTTGTCGGAGTGGTTGTTGTTGTGACCTTGGTAGTAGTTGTGGTGGTCGTAGTGGTTGTGCTTGTAGTTGTAGTGGTTGTTTTTGTGCTTGTTGTAGTTGCGGTGCTGGTTGTAGTGCTGGCGGCCGAAGTAGAGGTAGCCGGTGTTGTGGTTGTGGGCGTAGTAGTTGTAGTTGTGCTTGTAGTGGTTGTTGTATCCGGCTGCCACACTGCATACAAAATGATAGAGGCGTTTTGTGTATAGCTTGCGCCCGCTGCATATTCAGAGACTGTAGCTGTGCTTGTGCTTGCCCAGCCTATAAAGTCATATCCGCTTCTGGTGGGCACTCTGGTGCTCAACTTAAGGCTTACCCCATAGGATTTAGTCTGATTTGTGGGTGCGCCGCTGCCTCCGTTGGCGTTGTAGCTAACGGTAAAGATCTGGGACTCCCAAACAGCATAGAAGGTAATAGAGGCATTAGTTGAGTATGTCTCTCCCGCCTGATATTGGGCTACAGTGGCCGTGCTGGAGCTTGACCAGCCCATAAAGGCATAGCCTGCGTTTACGGGCTCTGCAGAGGTAAGAGTGAGAGCCTCTCCATAGGTTTTAATTTGAGCCGCAGGAGCACTTGTTCCGCCGTTGGCGTTGTAGCTGACAGTGTAGGTTTTAAGCCTCCACACAGCATACAGGCTAAGGGGAGCGTCTGTAGTGTAAGAAGCACCTGCTGCATATTCAGCGGCTGTTGCTGTGCTGGAGGTAGCCCAGCCAACAAAGTCTCTGCCCGTTCTTGTGGGCACAGAGCTGCTTAAAACAAGGGGTGTTCCGTGAGTTTTAGCCTGAGCTGCAGGCGCATTTGCGCCGCCGTTTGCATCGTATGTAACGGCATAGGTTACGGCCTTCCACACTGCATAAAGCGTGAGGTCTGCGTTGCCTGTGTAACTGTCTCCTGCTTGATACTGCGCAGCTGTTGCGCTGCTGCTTGTCGCCCAGCCCTGGAAGGTGTAGCCCGTTCTCTCAGGCTTTTGCGAGCTTAATATAAGGGTAGTGCCGTGCACCTTTGATTGAGCAGCAGGTGCGCCGCTGCCACCGTTAGCGTTATAGCTCACGGTGTAGTTATCAGACTGCCAAACTGCATACAGAGTAAGTGCAGCGTTGCCTGTGTAGGTATCCCCTGGCTGATATTGCGCAGTGCTTGCCGAGGAGTTAGTTGACCAGCCCTTGAACACGCTGCCGGACTTAGTTGGCTCGCCTGAGCTTAGTATAAGTGCTACATTATAGGTTTTAACCTGTGCTGCGGGTGCTCCTGTTCCGCCGTTGGCGTTATAGGTAACAGCATAGGTTGCCTCCTTCCACACTGCGTAGAGTATGACATTGGCGTTATCGTTATATGTTCCCCCCGCTGCATACTGTGCAATGCTTGTAGTGTTGCTTCTTGCCCAGCCTAAGAACACATAATTTGCTCTTACAGGCACTGTTGTGCTAAGCGTGAGTGCTACATCATGGGACTTAGTCTGGCTTGCAGGGTCTGGTGCGCCGCCGTTGGCATTGTATGTAACCGTGTAGGTTTGCACCGTGTCAAGTGGGACTGTTATGTCAATAGCATAAGAGCCTGTATTTGCAGAGTTATAAGGGAACGCAATAAAGTAATAGGTTTGACCCTTTATAAGGGTGTAGCTTGCGTCAACATGAAAGTCTGTGCCTACATCTACTCCACCCTCTGTGGGGTTTAATTTAGTCAAACCGGAGTTTTGAAGCTCGCAGTCTATGTCTATACGGGCACTTGACTGCACAACAAAGCGGTATTTACCCGAAGAGGGTGCAACAAACTTGAAGGCATCTCTATCTCCGGCTATCTCAAAGCGTGCGTCTATATGATAGGTGCTGTTCTCTGTAAGACTTATCAGGGTTGCGGTTTCGGGGGTGTTGCCGTGGTCGTCTGCAATAGAGCTCCAAACAGCATAGAGACCCAGTGCGGCGTTTGTGGTGTAAGTCTCCCCCGGGCGGTACTGCACAGAGCCTGTGCTGCTGGTTGACCAGCCCTCAAAGAAGTGGTCCTGCCAAGTTGGCTCTATGGTGCTCAGCACTATGGGTATATCCTGAGTTTTATATTGGTTAGGAGGCGCACCTGCGCCGCCGTTGGCGTAATAGTTAATGGCATAGGTTGCCGCAGGGGGGCTGATTTTAAGCGTGTATGAGCCTACATCCTCAATAGTAAAACCAGACACCTCTATATAATAGCTGCTGCCTGCTGTGAGGTTAATTGTAAGGCTAAAGTTATAGCCTGCGCCTGAGTCGCTGCCGCCGCTTGCGGGAGTTAGCTGCCCCTGAGCGGAGTCATACAGGCGTGCCTCGGTATCCAAATTAGATTCTGCAAATATGGTATAAAGCCCTGTTACAGGTGCGGTAAATTTGAAGAAGTCTACATCTATTCCTGTTTCAAGCTTGGCATTAAGGCTGTATGTACCTGTTGAGGGTATAGTTCCCAAGTTGGTGGCTGTGCCAAAGGTGTTGCCGTGGTCGTCGGCAGTTAAGCTCCAAACAGCATACAGAGTGGCACTGGCGTTGGCTGTGTAGCTGCCTCCTGCGGAGTACTGGGCAGTGGTTGCCGTGCTGCTGGTTGACCAGCCAAGGAAGGAGTAGCCCATCTTAGTTGGTATAACACTGCTTAGTATAAGGGTGGCGTCGTGTGCTTTGCTTTGAGATTCAGGCGCACCTGAGCCGCCGTTTGCGTGATAGGCAATAGTGTAGGTGGGCATGGGCACTTTTATTGTAAAGCTGTAGCTGCCCTTTAAGCCCACATAGGGGAGAAGCTTGAGGTAATATACAGAGCCTGACTGCAAATTAACAGTGCCCATTATATTTTGATTTGTGCCTGCGTCCTGCCCGCCGCTTTGATATGCAAGCTGCATTTGATTGCTGTCAAACACAAAGCCGTCTACATTAAAGGTTGCCGCTGTGCTTATAGTGTACACCCCTGTAACAGGGGCGGTAAACTTGAAGACATCTATATCTCCCACCTTTTCAAAGGAGGCGGCGAGGGTGTAGGTCTGCCCTGCGGTAAGTGCAGGAAGGGTAGTTGCCGTTGCAAAGGTGTTGCCGTGGTCGTCATAATCAGATTCCCAAACTGCGTAAAGAGTTGCATTGCCGTTGACTGTGTAGGCATCTCCTGGCTGATACTGGGCTGTGGTTGCCGTGCTGCTGCTTGCCCAGCCAAGGAAGCTGTAGCCTGACCTTGTTGGTACCTCTGTTCTTAGCTGCAGAGATACATCCTTTATTTTAGACTGTGAGGCCGGCGCACCCGTGCCTCCGTTTGCGTTATAGGCAATTGTATATGTAACCAGCGCAGTCTTAGGGTTAATTTTAACCCGCATAGAGGTGCTGCTTGCAGAGGCGCACTCTAGCTCAAACCAGCCGTAGCTTGTTTTGTCGGCAAGCACGGTAGAGGGGTTAGTGCTCTGTGTGAGCATATAGTTTTGTCCGTTATCTGTATAATAAAGGGCATTGTTGTTATACAACGCACCCACTGCTCCGCTTGTTAGCTTGCCTGAGCCGTCGGCCTCCAGAATGGTTACCAGCTGCTGGTCTCTGCTGTAGTTTTGGTCATAGGCCTGATTTATCCTATAAATGGCCAAGCCGCCCTTGGCTGTGGAGGAGGAGTAATATTTTAGTCCCTCATCATAGCTTGAAAACTGGCGGTTTTCAACAAGGAAGTATTCATTTGCATTAATGGGTAATTTTAGTGTATCCTTAGCCGTACCTGAGGCAGATGCAACATAACCGTCATAGCTCCCTCCGGCCGCTACCTCCTGAGGAGTTATAACTCCCAGAGCCCCACGGCAATAGGCGTCCATAAGCACAGGAGAAGAACCTATATCGTTAGAGCCCACCTTGCCCCATGCTCCTGTAGACATAAGGCTGTAGCCGCCCAAGCCCTCCCCTATTCCGGTTGAGCTAACGTTGTAAAGATCCGGCAGGCCTAAATCGTGGCCGAATTCGTGGCAGATTATGCCTATAGTTGCCATGCGTGCATTAGCCGTGCTGCTGGCGTGCATTTCACCAAACTGGGTATAAGAGGTAAACCTCTTGCCGTCTGCAGTGCCTAAGTCTATCAGTGCAGCACCCGCCGCACAGTGCCCCCACAAATTGGGCGAGGGAGCGTTTGCTATAGCGGCCTCGTAGCCCGCTGCTATAATCATTATATGCAGCTCATCTGCGGTAATAACGCCGTTGCCGTTGGTATCAAAGGTTGAATAATCAACATAGGCATCGCTCTTTTTTATGGCGTCCATGGCCAATTTTGTGTTGTTGTAGTCTAAATCTCCGCCGTTGTTCAGGTGATTATAGCCTATACTAACCTTAACAATACCGTCATTTGCAGCACCGCCGCCAACATAGCCTTCAGTTGCGGGGACTAAATCAATCTTGTTGTTGCTTGTTGTTCTATAGTAATGGCGCACAGAGCCTGCACCTGTGCCAAAAATCTTGGTTGCCCAGCTGCTGTCGTTATTCTGAATTAAAACATCATTAAAGTTTACTAATATAACCAATAGCTTTTGGTTACCTGTGTAAGAGGGGGCTTTGTAAACACCGTCTGCGATAGCGGGGGCTTTGCTAAAGGTGCTTTGCATTGTCTTTTCCTTGTACCAGAGCTCCTTGGCTTGGTTAACGCTCTCTTTAGTGGCTGCAAAGGCGGGCTTTGGGTCTATAAGGTATTTTGCGCCTGTGGGCTCAAGTGCTGCACGGCCTACTATGCCCTGCTGTATCTTGGCATAATACCAATAGCCCTCTGCGCCCTGAATTATAGCAGAATCATCCTGCCCCAGAGTGTAGTTAAAGTATTCGTCGCCCAGCTGAGAAGCATTAAAGCAGAGCCCGTTAGGCTGTGTATAAACAGCAGAATCAGGAGCTGCCGGAATAGCCGACGCTCCAAACGAAATAATAATAACACATGCCGCCGCAAACAGCAAAAGCATGGCGGCTTTTTTTAATCCCTTACGCATACTTTAAAAATCCCCCTTGATTTAATTACCAATTCACATTTGTAACAAATTATAACATAAAAGCGCAAAAACTTCAAGCTTGTATTTAGTATATGTTAAAATAATACAAAATTGTAATGTTTTGGCAGAAAATTCTAAAATGTCTACATTTTAAGGTGTATAAAGTTGCATTTTATGTGTTATTATAACAATAAAATTCTTTGTTCACACAAGCTAAAGATGAAGATTTTGTTCATTTTGTATAGCTTACAAGAGAGTTTTTGCTCCTATACCTGTTATTGCAACACACAATATATAGCTTGACAAAGTTTTTGTTCTTATTTAGCTCACATTGTGTTATTAGATTTGAAATCAAATTTATATTAACATAAAAGCAAGAGTAACACAAGAGCAAAGCTTGTTTTTCGGTTGCTTTTTACTGGATATGCTGTTAAGATTTGTTAAGAAATAAAAAACTGTAGGAGCAGACCTAAGTGTCTGCCCCAAAGACGGGCATTTTTATGATAATCTGGGCAGACACATAGGTCTGCCCCTACATAATAACAATCAATTTATTGTTCAATAATAGATTTACCTGTCATCTCTGCAGGCTGAGCTATGCCCATAATTTGCAATATTGTGGGTGCAATGTCTGCAAGGCCTGCTCCGCTGCGCAGAGTGCAGGGGTAACCCACCACACAGAAGGGCACAGGATTTGTAGTGTGAGCGGTGAAGGGTGAGCCGTCGGGCTCAAGCATACAGTCGGCGTTGCCGTGGTCGGCTGTAATTAAGCTCACGCCGCCCTTTGCAGCTATAGCCCTGACTATTTTGCCCACGCACTCGTCAACTGTGTCTACAGCCTTAACGGCGGCTTCAAACACGCCTGTATGGCCGACCATATCGCAGTTGGCAAAGTTTAGTATAATCACATCATACAGCTCGCTGTCAATGCGCTTTAGCATCTCCTCGCACACCTCAGGGGCACTCATTTCGGGCTTTAAATCATAGGTTGCCACCTTTGGTGAGTTGATTAAAGCTCTGTCCTCGCCTGTATATGGCGACTCCACGCCTCCGTTAAAGAAGAAGGTTACGTGTGCATACTTTTCTGTCTCAGCTATGCGCAGCTGACGCAGGCCTTGGCTTGAGATATACTCGCCCAGCGTGTTCTTAAGGGATTGGGGCGGGAAGGCCACCTTTACATTGGGCATGGAAGCATCATATTGCGTCATGCAGACATAGTGCAGTGGGAAGAAGCCGTCCTTGCGCTCAAAGCCGTTAAACTCAGGGTCTACAAAGGTGCGGGTTATCTCTCTGGCTCTGTCCGGGCGGAAGTTGAAGAAGATTACCGAATCATCCTGCTTAAGCTGAGCATTCTCCTCGCAAATAACAGGCAGAACAAACTCGTCTGTGATGTTCTTGCCGTTTTCATCTATAACCTCATAGGAGTTGCGCACAGCCTCTGCGGCGTTGCTGTTTTTAAGGCCCTCGCCCAAAACTATGGCATTGTAGGCCTTGCTGACACGCTCCCAGCGGTTATCTCTGTCCATGGCATAGTATCTGCCCATAACAGTGGCTATTTTGCCCACGCCCAGCTCCTCCAGCTTAGCTTGGCACTGCTCTATAAAGCCTGCGCCTGAGCTTGGCGGGACATCTCTGCCATCTAAAAGGGCGTGGATAAACACCTTTTTAAGCCCCTGCGCCTTGGCAAGCTCCACCAGAGCAAAGAGGTGCTCAATGTGGGAGTGCACGCCGCCGTCTGAGAGCAGGCCTATTAAATGCAGCGCAGAGCCGTTCTGCTTGCAGTTTTCTATTGCGCCCAGCAATGCGGAGTTTGTGAAGAAATCCCCGTCTGCAATGGCTTTGCTTATGCGGGTTAGCTCCTGATAAACTATGCGCCCTGCGCCCATGTTGGTGTGGCCGACCTCGGAGTTGCCCATTTGACCTTGAGGAAGCCCCACATCAAAGCCGGAAGCTCCTATTTGAGTGTATGGATTTTGAGCAAATATCTTGCTCAAATTGGGTGTGCCGGATTTAACTATAGCGTTGCCGTATTCAGGTGCAATGCCATAGCCGTCCATTATAATTAACGCTACGGGTTTTGGTTTGCTCATATGCTGTTTTTCTCCTTTGCGTTTGAAGATACTCATTTGCTTGCCGCCTTAACTATAACGGCAAAATCTGCCGCAACAAGTGAGGCTCCGCCAATCAGGCCGCCGTCTACATCAGGCTGAGCAACAAGCTCATCTGCATTTTTGGCGTTCATTGAGCCGCCGTACTGCACAGTAAGGCCGTTTGCTGAGTCTGCGCCGTACAGCTCTGCGATTAAGTTACGAATGGCCTTGCAAACCTCGTTAGCCTGCTCTGCTGTGGCGGTTTTGCCTGTGCCTATAGCCCACACAGGCTCATAGGCTATGATAACGCTTTTAAGCTCATCTGCACTTACACCCTTAAGGGCAATTTTTGTTTGCAGACGCACCAGCTCTGTTGTAATGCCGTTTTCTCTGTCCTCCAGCTGCTCACCCACACACAGGATTACCTTGAGCCCTGAATCCAGTGCGGCACGGGTTCTGTCGTGGACTGTCTTATCTGTCTCGCCGAAGTACTGGCGACGCTCAGAGTGGCCTATAATAACATATTCTACACCTAAGGCGGTGAGGAAATCGGCAGAGATTTCGCCTGTAAATGCGCCGCTTTTTGCCCAATGGCAATTTTCTGCTCCCACGGCAATGTTAGAGCCCTTAGCGGCCTCTAATGCGGCTGTAAGGCCTGTAAAGGGCACAGCACAGATTACCTTGCAATCGGCGTTTGCAACAAGGGGTTTAATCTCGTTGATTAGTGCGACTGTCTCGGCAGGGGTTTTGTTCATTTTCCAGTTACCTGCAATAACAGCAGGGCGAAGTTGCTTGTTCATTTGATTTAGTCCTTCCTAAATATACATATTTTTTTATTAATTGTAAAACATTTCTGCAAATTAATCAAGTGTTAGAGGGTAAATTATTTAAAAAACTGCGGCACGTTAGTTAAAACGTGCCGCAGGAGTGGGGTGTTACAAAGAATCACACACTCTAAATATGGTTTTTAACGGTGTCATTATCTAAAGAGTTTTCTCCGCCGAAGATATAAATATTTACTGCATCAAGACCCTGAATTGCTTCCTTAACGTAATCCAGCGTCTGTCCGTTTTGCAGCAGGAAGAGGGGTGCGCCTATCCTTGCGGCATAGGCCGAACCTGCCAGAGCGTCTGGGAAGTTTGCGCCTGTAGTTAGAGTTATATCATAGCCCGTAAATATTGATTTATATTCGCTATTGATCGCCACTGCTGTAGCATAGCGATTTGCGCCTGACAGACGCTTTGTATTTGCAACCTCATAGGATGCCTTTAAGCTGTCTATAACAGCATCGCTTATGCCGCCACCTATTACATTTACTGTTGTAATACCTGCTGATTTAATGTAATCGCCTGTATCTGTGTTGATATTTTTAACATCTGCTTTGTTGGTGAAGAGTATAGGCTGCGCTAAAATTCCCGCAACAGGAGATACAGAGAGTGCATCGGGGAAGTTTGTGCCGTCTGCCAAAAAGACCTCTGTAAAGTCTGCTCCGTTAGCTTTTAGCGATTTAGCTATTTCTATGGCGGTTTGATAACGGTTGCCGCCCGCAAGCCTTTCAACATTTAGCGAAAACCCCTCAAGCTGCTCGTAAATATCTTCACTTACAGAGCTTGCGCCGCCCACTATTACCACGTTTTTAGCATTTAAGGCGTTTATTGTGCTTACAACATTCGCTTCCAATGTAGTTTTACTTGTTGTCAAAAGTATTGGTGCATCACATTGCTTAGCCAAAGAGGAGGCTGCCAAGGCGTCTGCAAAGTTTGCACCACTGGCCAGCACAACTGTATCTGTTTTAAACCATCCCTTGTCGGCTATATCAACTGAGGTTTCAACACGGTTATTGCCTGAGAAGCGGGCTATTGCCGCAGGTGCCTTGTTGCTAAGCTTCAAATCAATAAGGCCGCCGTCTGTGTTAACATCAAATTCAATACGTTCACTGTTAATGAGATAGCCATAAGGCGGCGTAAGCTCTTGGAAGTAATAGCCTCCATAGGGAAGGCCTACAATGTCAATTTCACCGTTTGTCGGAGCTGTAAAGGTTTGTTTGAGTGTGCCGTCTGCAGAGTAGATACCTATAACAGCACCCGCAAGGGGAAGCTTTGTCCTTGCATCTATTATAATCAGCCTTACATTGCAAGTTTTGATTCTGTTAAAGGGATTCTTATCGCCGCTGTAGACATTATTAATGGTGTGCTGCACAGCAGGATTCGGTGTAGTTGCTGATACTGTAACCGTTATAGGCATACTGTCAATTACATATGCAGAGGGAGCGGAAATCTCTGTTACCGTATATTTGCCGTAATAAAGGAAGTTAAGCCCTGTATCCCATGTGCCTGCCTCATTCATAAAGCGTGCGTTGGTTACAGTTGACTGACCGTTTGAATTTGTTGTAAGGGTAGCAATCAAATCGCCTACTCTTGCACGCAGAATAGCTCCTGTATCTGTTCCGGAATATTTTCTTGTATATATATCCTCAGCAGCTCTAAGCTCAAACACTGCATTTGCAACAAGAGTTATGGCCGTATTCGCAGCATTGCCGTTTGCGTCGATACTTATATCATTTGAATTTGTGCTGTGACCCTCTTTTACCAGATTGAGGCTGCCCACCTTGAGCGGTTCCTCAGCCATGTTAGGCGTATCATTGCCGTCGTCTGTTATTGTGAAGAAAAGCTTATCGGGGTTAATCAGATAGTTTGAACCTGCAGGTGCTGACTTTTCAATAAAGTAGTATCGGTCTACGGGTAGGTTGACAATTTTCACCTTGCCCTGTGCATCTGTTGTAAACTCGCCAAGCAATATATTCCCTGCGGTGTAAAGCTCTATAACAGCCCCGGGAATGGCTGCCATGTCTGTTATATCATGTTTGGTAAGCTCCACATCGCCCCACGGAATCGCATCGAAGGGCTCTTCACTGGTGTGCGGATAGCTTGCTGTTTCATTTGTGGTAACTGTCGGGATTGGTGTGCTTGCACTTACTGTTATGTGAAATGTTCTGGGGTCTAATTTGTAGCCAAATGGAGCAGTTGTTTCAGCGATGCGATACCTGCCGTACAGCAAGCCGTTTACATCAGCTTTAACACCCTCATCATCATAGTATTGGGCTGTTACCACACTTGCATTGCCGTTAGAGTCTGTTGTAACGGTTGCAACTTGATCACCATTGAAGGCTCTTTTGTGCAGGAATCCGTCTGTACCATAGCTCACAATATCTTCTGCTGCATAAACCAAAAATACTGCACCTTGTATGCTCTTTGTGCCATAGGTTGCCTGATTATAGCTGCCATTGCTTACTATGGTCATGCTATCCTTATCAACACCGATTTTATGCAGCGAAAGATTGCCCAAATCCTCATTGATATTGTTAATGGGGAATACGCCGCCCACGGCAGCGGTTACCTGTGCAAATGGAATGCCAGTAAACAGCAGTGCTGCAATCAAAATTATTAAAATCAACTTCTTCACTATTTATCATCTCCTACAATAAAGTTACGGTCGATTTAGTTGCGAATAGCTACCGCAGCTGACCGTGGCTGCTTAAGCCGGGGAATACTGTGAGTATCGGATGATGTGTTTCATCAAGAACTT
>JAISYX010000010.1 GCA_031269595.1 Oscillospiraceae bacterium | reverse complement strand
AAAATATCCTTCTGCCTGCTTGAAAGCTCGCAGCTGGCCTTAAATTCTGTGCCATTACTCAGGTTTTTAACCGTAATCTCGCCGCCATTTGTTATGATTTCACGTATATTTGGTATGCTCAGCTCGTCAATTTGATTCACTGTATCGTAATCGGCTTCCTTGTCAAACTCAATGGGCAGGATGCCCGCATTTACCAAATTTGCCCTGTGTATCCTTGCAAAGGACTTGGCTATAACCGCCTTAATGCCCAAATACAGGGGCACAAGTGCGGCGTGCTCACGGGAAGAGCCCTGCCCGTAGTTGCTGCCGCCTATAATTATGCCCTTGCCCTCGGCCTTGCAGCGGGCGGGGAACTCCTCGTCACACACAGCAAAGCAGAAGTTGGAAAGATATGGTATATTGGAGCGGAAGGGGAGAATCTTTGCGCCGGCCGGCATAATATGGTCTGTGGTGATGTTGTCGCCCACCTTAAGCAAGGCCTTTGCGGCAATCTCAGCGGCCAGAGGCTCGCTTGTGGGGAACTCCTTGATGTTAGGCCCACGCAGGATTTCCGCGCTCTCCATCGCATCCTCAGGCACAGGAGGGGTAACCATGTTATCGTTGATGAGAAAGGCCTCAGGCTGTGCTATTTCCACTGCCTTGCCCAGTGAGGTCGGGTCTGTAAACACTCCCTCAATGGCCGATACAGCGGCTGTCTCGGGGCTTACCAGATAGATGTTGCCGTCCTTTGTGCCGCTTCTGCCCTCAAAGTTGCGGTTAAAGGTTCTAAGTGAGATACCCGCCGAATTTGGGGCTTGCCCCATGCCTATGCAGGGGCCGCAGGCGCATTCCAATATTCTTGCTCCCGAGGCGATAATATCCGCCAGAGCACCGTTTTGTGCCAGCATATTGTAAACCTGCTTAGAGCCCGGGGCTATGCCCAGACTGACATCAGGGTGCACTGTCTTGCCCTTAAGAATAGCTGCAACCCGCATTAAATCAAGGTAAGATGAGTTAGTACAGGAGCCTATGAGCACCTGGTCTATCTTCTTGCCCTGCAAATCCTTTATATTCGCAATGTTATCCGGTGAATGGGGAGCGGCCGCAAGAGGCTCAAGCTCTGAGAGCTTGATTTTGTAGGTCTCATCATATTCAGCGTCGGAATCAGAGCTTAGCTCTATCCAGTCGGATTCACGTCCCTGTGCCTTTAAAAATGCCCTTGTGACATCATCAGAGGGAAAAATGGATGTGGTTGCGCCCAGCTCTGCGCCCATGTTGGTAATAGTGGCACGCTCAGGGACAGTCAGCGTTGCAACGCCCTCTCCCCCGTATTCTATAACCTTGCCCACGCCGCCCTTAACGGTTAAAAGGCGCAGCACCTCAAGGATAATATCCTTAGCCGAAACCCAAGGCCTAAGCTTGCCTGTAAGCTTGATTTTAACCATCTTGGGCATAGTGATATAATATGCACCGCCGCCCATTGCAACAGCGACATCAAGGCCGCCCGCACCCATGGCAAGCATACCTATACCGCCGCCTGTGGGGGTGTGAGAGTCTGAGCCTATCAGGGTTTTGCCCGGGATACCAAAACGCTCTAAATGCACCTGATGACAGATGCCGTTACCTGGCCTTGAATAGTAAATTCCGTGCTTTTTTGCCACGGATTGTATAAAGCGGTGGTCGTCGGCGTTTTCGAAGCCTGTTTGCAGGGTGTTGTGGTCTATGTATGCAACAGAGCGTTCGGTTTTAACTCTGGGCACACCCATGGCCTCAAATTCTAAATAGGCCATAGTGCCTGTGGCATCCTGAGTTAAGGTTTGGTCAATGCGCAGGCCTATATCCGCACCCGCTTTCATCTCACCGTCAAGTAGGTGAGCCTTAATGATTTTTTGTGCAATAGTATAAGACAAGTTTATTTCTCCCCTCAATATTTAATATTGCAGTGGTTATTAGCAAAAATCCAATATTTATAAACCACCGCATATATTATGCCTGATAATTTAAAATTTGTCAAACTTATTTGGGATTTTAACAAAGTTTTAAAGTTTTTTAACAAAGTAAACCTAGATGTAAGTGTCTCTAAAAAACCGTAGGGGACGATGTCCACATCGTCCCGTTTACTCGAAGATTGTGGGTGTTTACGGGATGATGTGGACATCATCTCCTACTGCTCCGCAAAGTAAAATTGCCTGTTACGCTTGCGTCTCTATAATTTTATATTTTTTCAAATTAAATTGCAAAATATTTCCCCATAACACTTGCAAAAAGCCCTTCTTGTGCTATACTGTATTGGATGAAAAAACGAGGTGTTAGTTATGAAGCAACTTATTAATAAAATAAAGACTTTCCGCCCCACTGCACAGGCCGCCGTTATAGCGGCGACCTCCCTTGTGGTTGTGGGTTTTGTGCTTGTTATGCTTACTGTGTTTGAGGCAAGCAATCTGTTTATTAAAAACGAGCCTATAAGGCTGAGCACATCGGGGGCTTTGCCAAGCGTTGAAAGCACTTATGCCAGTGAAGCTGAGCCTGATGAGGCCATCAGCTCTACTGCTCCCGCTCCCTCTATGCCAGATGTGCCCCCGCCTCCCGCCGGAACTCTGGTTATGCCGCCACCTCAGGGCGGAGCCATGCTGTACCCTGTTTATTACTTTGGCAGTTCACCTGATTATCCGTCTAATAAGACAGTTGGCTTTATGAACGAAAAGGCTGAACAACTTATACAGCCATATTATGAGAATTTTGTTTATTGGAAGAACGAAAACGGCAAAATTAAGTATGTAATTGCATGGAGTGACACACAGGTAGTTGTATACGATTTAAAAGGCAGCAAGGTTTTCAGCTGTGAAGGTACATACTCTATGTCAGAGGGTGATTCCAAGGTCTACAACGGTTTTACCTATTTAACGGTATTTAGTTTTGACCCTATTCAGGATGCGAATAGCGCAAGAGCCAGCTACAGCGCAATAACCTACAATTTTATCACAGGTGAATCGCTGTTTGAATTCCCCTGCGATTCTGTTTTGCCTTTGGATAAACACACCTTTGTTCTATCTCGCAACGAGTGGGATTCCTACAACAAGGAAGCAAATTCATTCGCCACCGTTAAGGAGCAGGAAACTTGGCTTTATGATTCAGACACAAAGCAGACGGTTAAGCTGCTGTATTCTGTGGGGGAATTTGAGTTTAACTCAAAGGCTACCAGTGTTACATGTATCCCTATCAAGCCAGAAGATGATGAAATAATTTACAGCGACGATTATCTCCCTCTGCCCGCTGAAATCGAATACATGGACAGGAACGGCAACAAACTCTCTCCAACGCAAGTATACAGAGGAGTGCTTCCCTCAGACTCATTCGATGCAAGCCCCTGTCAAGGCTTGACCACTAATTGGGCGGTAGAAACTGAACCTTCCCAATACTCCTTTGAAAATATTTATATTTGGGTAGAAGCAGAGGGTTGGTGCGGATATAAAGACACCCTTGGCAACTGGCTCTATAGACACAAGTCTTACTATTAAGCTTTAATGCAAAATATAAAATCTCAATGCGGTTAGTCACAACTTACAAGCATGTCAAAAATCAAGTGTGTTTTTGCAGCAATATGTAGAAAATCAAAAAATATGTAGTTAAATAGAACAAAACCGCTTGACAAAAATTAGTCAAAGGGGTATACTAAGTTTAACGTTAGCTAAGACTAACTCATATAAAGTAAATGTACACACAACAAACGCATTATGTTATAACGTAAAGGACGGTGTTGATTATGTCATTAAATACAGCTTTAACAGGTGAAAAAAGAATAATCCGTCAGGTAGGCGGACTGTACGAGACACGCAGCTTTTTGGGCAACCTCGGCTTTGTAGAGGGCAGTGACGTAACCGTTATTACAGAGCTGGGCGGCAATCTTATTGTCAATGTCAAGGGCAGCAGAGTTGCTCTTAGTAAAGAAATTGCCTCGCATATTATTATTTCTTAATATATATATTTAACAGAAGAATTATTCTTCTGTTTTTTTGAATCCAAATGTTAGTCACTGCTAACTAAGAGGAGTAAATAGGGATGAGTATTAGAATAGCACTTGCAGGCAACCCAAATTCGGGCAAAACCACCGTATTCAACGCACTCACAGGCAACAGCCAATATGTGGGCAACTGGCCCGGGGTTACAGTTGAAAAAAAGGAGGGCCGCCTTAAAGGCCAAAAGGATGTCATTATAACAGATTTGCCCGGCATCTACTCCCTCTCTCCCTACACTCTTGAGGAGGTTGTAACACGCAATTACCTCATTAATGAACAGCCGGACGCTATCATTATAATTATAGATGCAGGCAATTTAGAGCGCAACCTCTTCCTCACCACGCAGATTTTAGAGCTGGGAATCCCCGCTGTGCTGGCTCTAAATATGATGGATATAGTCAACCGCCGAGGGGACAAGATAGACACAGCAAAACTTAGCGAGCTTTTTGGCTGCCCTGTGGTTGAGTTAACCGCCACAAAGGAATTGGGCGTTATAGCTGCGGCTCAAAAGGCCATAGAGATAGCGGGCAAGCCCTTTAAGTATGCTAAGAGGTTCGAGTATTCCCCGCAGCTGGAGCTTGCCGCAGAGCAGGCCACAGCGGTTATAAACCTTGCTCCCCACACAATCAAGAGCAGCCAGCTGGATTTCTTCATTTACAAATTTCTTGAGCGTGACTATGAAACGGAGCAGTATAAGGCTCTCAACCAGAGCCAAAAGGACGCTCTGGAGAGCTTAAGCGCAGACCTTGAAAAGAAATTGGGCAAGGATATAGGCAGCATAATAAGAAACGAGCGTTACGCATATATCTCACAGGTGGTAGGCCTTAGCTATGAGAATATCAACCCCGATACCTTTTCCCTCTCTGATAAAATTGACAGGATAGTAACCAACAAATTCCTTGCGCTGCCCATTTTCGCAGCGGTTATGTTCATCGTATATTATATTTCTGTTTCAAGTATAGGCGGCTTCTTAACAGATTTTGTAAACGAGAGTGTCTTTGGCTCTGAGAGCTGGAGTATACCCACCCTAATAGGCAAGGGCTTAGAGAGTGCCGGTGCTGCCCCGTGGCTGCAATCTCTTATTTTAGACGGTATTGTGGGCGGCTTGGGCGCAGTTTTGGGCTTTGTCCCCCAGATTATGGTGCTCTTCCTCATGCTCTCTATACTTGAGGACTGCGGCTATATGGCTCGCATAGCCTTTATTTTAGATAGGCTTTTCAGGCGGTTTGGTCTCTCGGGCAAATCCTTTATACCTATGCTTATAGGCACAGGCTGCGGCGTCCCGGGAATCATGGCCTCACGCACAATAGAGAACGAGCGTGACCGCAGAATTACCATAATAACAACAACCTTTATACCCTGCAGCGCAAAGCTCCCCATAATCGCACTTATTTCAGGTGCTATATTCGGCGGAGCGGCTTGGGTTGCGCCTCTGGCCTACTTTACAGGCATTGCAGCTATAGTGTGCTCAGGCGTTATCCTTAAAAAGCTAAAAAACTTTGCGGGCAAGCCCGCCCCCTTTGTTATGGAGTTGCCCACCTATCATCTGCCTGGTGCAAGAAATGTGCTCACCCACACCTGGGAGAGAAGCTGGTCCTTTATTAAAAAGGCAGGCACTATAATCTTCTTGGCCTGTGCGGTGTTCTGGTTCCTCTCACAGTTCGGCTTTAGCTCCGGCGGCTTTGGCATGGTAGAGACAGAGGAAAGTCTGCTGGCATATATAGGCAGATTCATAGCTCCCATTTTTAAACCCTTGGGCTGGGGCAACTGGAAAACAACCGTTGCAACAGTCAGCGGACTTATAGCAAAAGAGAACGTTGCGGGCATCTTCGGCGTTATCTACGGCAGCAGCAGCGATACCGAGAGCCTCTCGGACGTATGGGGCTTAATACGCAGCGATTTTACTCCCTTCTCTGCACTCTCCTTCCTCATCTTTAACCTACTGTGCATCCCCTGTATGGCCGCTGTGGGCGCAATTGCTCAGGAGATGAAGAGCCTCAAGTGGACACTTGTTGCCGTTGGCTACCAAACAGGCTTTGCCTATATAATTGCCCTGTGTGTGTATCAATTTGGTAAGCTGTTTACAGGCGGCGGCGCAAATATAGGCACTGTATTTGCTGTGCTTCTATTTGCAGCATTCGCATTTATGCTTCTTAGACCATATAGGGCTAAAGAGGAGCTGTGATAATCCAATATTTTGCTTAAATATAAACATTTACTTGTCATCTTTAAGCTTTTTACTTGCAAAATTATAAAACTTGTGTTATAATAAGAACTATAAACAAAGCACCTGCCTGTTTTACCCCTGAATAAAACGGGCAGTATGTTTATTTTTATTACAAATTAAGGGGGAAGTTTAAATGTTTAAACGTATTATATCAACAATCACTGTTTTTATATTGCTATTCTCTGTTGCAGCGGTGAGTTTTACCGCCTCTGCTGCGCCTGAGTGGACTATGGGCTGGGATTATGCCCTTAAAACAGGAGTTACCAAAATTTACTCCAAAAATGGCTTGCAGCAGCTGGCAGATTCGGCCACCGCAGCAGCTCTGGTTGGGGGGAACTCAGTTTTAATTGTTCCTGCAACGGCCTTTTCACGCAATATGGGCTTAGATATTACTATTGATGAGGCAGCAAAAACCGTTAAGCTCTCAAAGGAAGGGTTTGGAGTAATATTCACTCTGGGCAGCGATACCGCTATACTTGAAAGTGCCTCCGGCATTTCTTCAAGCACCTTTGGCACTCTAGTCACCTACACAAACAATGAGTATTACCTGCCTCTGCGGTTTACCGCCGCACTTTTTGACTATCGCCTTTATTATGAAGGTGACGGCATGGTTATTCTTACCACAAGGGAGCTGCTTGCCAGTGAGATTTCTGCTCAAATAGCCACAGCAAGATTTTTGCTTACAGGCGAAAATTACGGGGAGCAATCCGTAACAGATTTAGAGCCCCCCAAGCCGCCTGAACCCCCTATCCCCGACAATGTTACCACCCCTATAACCAAGGTTAAAACAGGCGTTGTAAAGTCTACAGTTAACCTGCGTGAGGGTGCAAGCACCTCAACAACACGCTTGGCCTCACTGCCTGAGGGCGAAAAGGTATTTATAACCGAGGTTCTTACCGACTGGTACAAGGTGCAAACAAAGGGCTGGCTTGTAGGCTATGTAAGCGCACCATATCTCACTAGCATTAAGGACGAGGTCACAGACATAAGCATGGGCTTTGAGTTCTTTTTGATAAACGAAAAAAGTGCCCGCCAGATTACATATAAAAGCGGCGCAAGCGGAGTTAGCTACAGCAGCAACAACACAGCCATTGCTACAGTGAGCTCCACAGGCGTTGTCTCAGGTAAAAAGGCAGGCTTAGCCACAATTACAGCAACCTACGGCAAGGAAAAGGCCTCTTATGTAATAGTTGTTTGTAAATATACTTGGGCTAATGTGATAAACACAAGAAGCATCTCCACCAACGGCACAAAGTTTATTGCCACCTGCGAGGGCGGCATGAGTGCCGACGGTTTGTTCCACAAGTACAAGGACCCAATAGGCATATGGACAATAGGCTATGGCCATGTTATTCAGCCAGGGGAGGTCTTCCCCGAATATCTAACACCGGCTGAGGCTGAGGCTCTTCTGCACAAGGATTTAAATGAGGGCTCATATGTAAAAGCCATTAACAACTTTGTTAAAAATGAGGGTCTTACACTTAACCAAAATCAATTTGATGCGCTGGTTAGCTTTGCCTTCAATCTTGGTCCTGCATACTGGGGCAAAACTTGGAATATGTTTTATTTAAAGGCAGCAATACTGGCCTTTAGAGTGGGAAGCGACACTGTCCCCGCCAATATTTACGAGGGCTTTGGCCGCTATCACAAGGCCGGAGGCAAAAACTTTGTTGGCTTGTATACAAGAAGAATGGACGAAGCTGAGATGTTCCTAATCGGCGATTACAAGCGTGAGTATTCCAGCAAATGGCCACGGCCGAACGACGGTGAGGTCTGGTATTAAAATTTAAGTTAAGGGCGTTGCGTGCAACGCCCTTTGTACTATATCAAGGGAGTGTTACTGCTTGCTGATTAAGGATATTAACGGAGTTCCCAATTTTGAAGTTCAGGAGCTCGAGCCTAAATCCACTAAATACTGTGTATGCATACCCATAATAAACGAGGGTGAGCGCATTAAAGCTGAGCTTGAGCGTGCCTTTAAGCACGATGTGCACAAGGTGTGCGATATTATAATATGCGACGGCGGCTCCACAGACGGCTGCACAGAGCTTGAAGCTCTTAAAAGCTTAGGGGTTAACACCCTTTTGACTAAAAAGGATACAGGCAAGCAGGGTGCACAGCTTAGAATGGGCATGTGGTGGGCTTTGCAGCGCGGCTACGAGGGCATTATCACCATAGACGGCAACAATAAGGACAGCATTGAGGACGTGCCAAGCTTTGTTGCAAAGCTTGATGAGGGCTATGATTTTGTGCAGGGCTCACGCTTTGTAAAGGGCGGAAAGGCCGAAAATACCCCCATTGTGCGGGACATCTCCCTAAAGCTGATACACGCCCCTGTTATCTCTTTAACAGCGGGTAAAAGATATACAGACACGACCAATGCCTACAGGGCATATTCGGCAAAATATTTGCAGCATCCCAAGGTGTTGCCCTTTAGAGAAATCTTTGTAAGCTACGAGCTGCTGGCCTATCTCTCGGTTAGGGCCGACCAGCTTGGGCTTAAAACCTGCGAAATCCCTGTTGCAAGGGTGTACCCAAAAAACGAGAAAACGCCCACTAAAATCAGCTTTTTTAAGGGCAATTACAACCTGCTTAAAATCCTCTTTTTAAATTCGGCTGACCGCTACATCAAAAAGGCCGACGCTCCTCTTGTTAGCAAGAGAAAATCCCTGTTGCAAAAAAGCCTTTTGTTTTTGAGCGTTCTCACCCTGTTTTTGGGCTTCTTTAACAACACCTGGAAGGTGGTTAATCAAGATTGGTTTGACTCTTGGGAGAGATTTTCAGAATCGCTTATAATAGGGCGTATGCAAGAGACCAAAACAGAGGGAAGCGGGGCGTTTAAAGGCCTTTTATTGGGCTTGAATATTGAAGAGCAGTATGAATCCTTTTTAGCAGGAGAGCCATTTAATAAGGATGAAATGATTGGCGTTTATACTCACCAATACGGCTTACAGGGCAGATTTTTCGGCCTTATTAATGCAATTTCACCATTTTCACCTAAAGGCACACTACAGCTTTGCTATGGAATCAACGCACTGATTTTAGCTGTGGTCATCACACTGCTGCTGTGGTGGATTTACGGGCAGCTGGGCGGCGGAGCTGCTGTGTTTGGTTGGGCAGCTGCAATTTCGGCACAGTGGATTACCCTTTCGGCAAGAAATCTGTATTGGTGCACTTGGACTATGCTATTGCCTATGCTCTGTGTGCTCTTCTTCATAAAATGGGAGGAAAAGTCCGGCAGAGAGCGCAATATACTCTTGTTTTTGACAGGAGTTATTACTGTGTTTATAAGAGCGGCCTGCGGCTATGAATATATAAGCACGGTGCTGATAGTACTTGAAGCTCCCTTAATTTACTACGCAGTCAAGCAGCATATGCCTTTAAAGCTATATATCAAAAGGGCTTCTATATTAGGCTTTGGGGCTATTCTGGGCTTCCTTCTTGCTATTACCATACATCTGTTCACCATAAGCCAGCTTTTTGGAAGCTTCCCTGAGGCAGTTCAGGAGCTTAGCTCTGCCGCCTTTTCAAGAACAGGTGTCGCCAGCACCAACATTGACTGGGAAAAGTACTTCCTTAGCTTTACTGTTGATGAGATAACAAGAGTATATCTCTATGAAAAGGAGCCCTTGCTCTTTGGCTGGTACGGCGGAATGCTTGCACCCTTCTTTGCTTTTTTCTCTGCTTTATCGTTGGCTAAGGTTAGAGGCGTGTTGTTTATAGGCAAGACACGCAGAAACATGGCCGCCTTTTCACTTATGCTGGGCACTGCATTTGCCGGAGTTATGTCTTGGTTTATACTTGCAAGGGTGCATTCTGCCATGCATTACCATATAAACTACATTCTATGGGGCTTGCCCTTCCTGATTTTTGGAATGGCTATATGCGGTGCTGTTTGCTGCAAGATATTTGCACGCCTGTGGCTGCGCTGCAAGGGGAATGTGTTAAAATCGGCGGGTTTGATTGCCCTGAGTGCCCTTCTGGCTCTGGGCTTCATAGGCTTTAATCAAATAAAGGCTTTAAGTGTTTATTCAGGGGTTTCGCAAGCCGCAAAAAAAGCCCCTGCAACACAGACAGCAGGGCTTGAGGTATACCGAACGGCTGATAAAATCTATTACGTCGCAGACAAAAGCTTTGATTACACAAGGCGTTTGTTTGTAGAGTTTTATCCTACTGATACAAATGACCTGCCTGAATATCAACGGGAGCAGGGCTATGATGTGCATGAATTCATGTTTGAAGATAAGGAGCAGCCAATGCCCTCCTGGAGCGATAAAAGAGTGATAGTATTTATTATTCCAACACATTATACCGTAAAATCTGTTGTTACAGGCCAAATTGGCGATGGCAGTTGGATTTGGTCAGGCGATTTTACGTAGCATCTGCATTAAAATATAAGGCTGACACAAAGCATTTTGTGTCAGCCTGTTTTTGTCATCAAGCATTAGCCATTGACAAGAGCCAAGAACTCCTCCTCGCTAAGCACTTTTGTGCCAAGCTCCTGCGCCTTTACCAGCTTGCTTCCGGCATTCTCACCCGCTACAACATAGCTGGTCTTTTTTGAAACCGAGCCGCTCGCCTTGCCGCCTCTTGCAAAAATCATAGCCTCGGCCTCGCTGCGCTTTAGAGTGCTCAGAGTGCCCGTAATAACAAAGGTGAGCCCTGCAAAGTCTGTGTTTTTGTCG
>JAISYX010000127.1 GCA_031269595.1 Oscillospiraceae bacterium | reverse complement strand
CTATCACCTAGCCTTATGCAGCTTTCGCCTGTGGGCATAATTATTCTTCCCTCACGCACTATTGCGGCTATAATCAGGTTTTGTTTAAGACTAAGGCGTTTTAGGGGTACGTCTGTTATATCGCTATCCTCAAATATGTTAAATTCAAGTGCCTCTGCTCTGCCCTCAAGGATTTTGTAGAGGCTTTCCATATTATCGCCGACAGAGTTTTGCATGGCTCTAATATAGCGCACTATCTCGTAGGTTGTAAGCATTTTGGGTGAGACTATGCTGTCTACTCCCGCTTTTATCATGATGTTATGAAAAGAACGCCTGTTGATTTTAACTATGATTTTAGGCACTTCATGGTCTTTTGCATACATAGACATTATCATGTTCTCTTCATCCAGATTGGTAAGAGCTATGAAGGCGTCAATTTCATTAATGCCCTCCTCACGCAAAACCTCCTGCTCAGAGCCGTCTCCGTTTACTATATTGGCCTCTGGAAGCAGGGCGTTAAGCTCGGCGCAGCGTGCGGGGTTTATCTCTATTATAGTTACGTGCATGCCTATATCAAGCAACATTTTTGCAAGATAGTAGCTTATCCTGCCGCCGCCTATTAGCATTACACTGTGCACTCTTTGCTTTAATACGCCTATCTTTTTAAAAAAGGCGGACATTTCGTCGGGCGGGGCTGTTATGTGTATCTTATCGCCCTCTCGCAGGGTAAATTCGCCATTGGGGATTATCACCTTTTTTTCACGGCTTACGGCACACACCAGTATTTTTTGCTTGTATCGCTGCCTGAGTTCGCTTAGCTTGAGGCTGTCCAGCTTGCTATCCTCGGTTATTCTAACCTCTGCAAGCTCCACTCTGCCCTTGGCAAAGGAATCTATCTTAATTGCGCCTGGGGTGCGCAGTGTGCGGAATATCTCCTGTGCGGCCTCATATTCTGGGTTGACTGTCATGCTAAGGCCTAAATCCTTCTTCATCCACCGCAGCTGCTCTAAATACTCAGGGTTGCGCACTCTTGCTATGGTGTGCTCCGCTCCCAGCTTTTTTGCAACCAGACAGCACAGAATGTTAAGCTCGTCGGCAGAGGTTGCGGCAATGAGTACGTCGGCGGAGTCCACCCCCGCCTCCTCTTGAACCTCACGGCTTGCGCCGTTGCCCTGAATGCCCATTACGTCAAATACATTAATCGCCTTTTGCAAGGCCTTGGCGTCACGCTCTATAACCACTATATCGTGATTTTCTCTTGAGAGCTGCTCGGTGAGTGCATAGCCCACCTTGCCGTCGCCTACAATTATGATTTTCATATATATTTATGACCTTCTTCTTGTGTTCTTTATTCAAGGCTAAAATTTCTTTTCTATCAGTTTAGCAGAAATTTTAGTAAATTTCAATATCTACAGCAAATTTAACCACGCACAAACAGTTCCTTGCTCTGTAGGGGGCGATGTCCACATCGTCCCGTTTTTTCGGAGCTTGCAGGTGTTCACGGGATGATGTGGACATCATCCCCTACATTTTTTGTGTGCTTTGTAAATTCATGTGTTTGGCGTGCAAATTTAACCTTCCTGAGGGAGTTTAGGAGCTTCGGCTTTTCCTGCGGCTATAAGCGGCTTTAACCCAAGCAGCACAAAGCCGCTGGCAAAAACAATCACGCCTGTTACAATAAGCAGAAGCTCTATGCTAAGGGTATCGCCCAAGGGGCCGAATAGGGCCATTGCAAGGGGCATTGCAAGGCTGCTAAGCATATTATCCACGCTAAACACTCTGCCCATAAGCTGAGGCTCTATTTTTGTCTGCATGATAGTCATAGCAGGAGTGTTAAAAAATGGCACGGTTATTCCGCAAAAGAGCATTACGCCCATATACACCCAAAAGTTAGGGATAACTCCAAACAGAATGGTTGTAACTCCACAGGCAAAACAGGCTGCAATCATGGTATAGGTCTTGTTTTTAAAGCCGCCCCAGATTGAAATAATCACGCCGCCCGCCATCATGCCCACAGAGAAGGCAACCTCTATGGCCGTTAAACGCCAGACATCGCTGCCAAAGCTTCTGGCCACCTGAAGGGGAGTGAGCATAGCCGCAGGGGATATAAAAAAGCTGAAAAAAGCACCGTATATAACAAGCAGCTTGAGCCACTTAGTTTTGTTTATATAGCTCAAGCCCTCCCTTAGCTCATGGAGGTAAGCACGTAATCCGGCGGCCGCCTTTTGCACCTCTGCAAGGGCTGTTACATTCACAAACAGCAGCACCACGGCTATTCCCACAGCGGCGGTTGCCACATCTATAATAAATATATATTCTATAGGCAAAAAGCTTAACAGCACACCGCCTGCCATGGGTGCGGCAAACATTGTAAAGGACTGCACAGAGCCCTGTATCCCGTTAAAGCGGGCAAGGCTCTCTTGGGGCACTATCTGTGGGATTATGGCACTCACGGCGGGCTGCTGTATGCCCTGACCAAAGCTGCGAACCACCACGGCAACAAGCAGCAGCCCAATGCTCCCCCAGCCCAAAAAATAGGCGATAATAAGCAAAAGAGTTACAAGTGCTATAGAGGCATCTGATATTATTATAAGGCTCTTGCGGTTGTATCTGTCTGCCCAAACGCCCGCAAGGGGCGAGATAAGCACCATGGGCAGCAGTGCCGCACAGGTGAACAGTGTCATTATAAGCCCCGATTTGGTTTGAAGGGTTATGTGCCAGGTTATTGCGTGCTGCACCAGCATAGAGCCAAACATAGAGATAAATTCAGCTATAATAAAAAATGACGCATTGCGCTTCCAGTTTTTCATAAACACCTCATTAATTTGGGTTAGACTAATTATACTGTAAGAATATGTTAAATACAAGGGTTTAAGCGAAAACAAAAGCACTTGACTTTATCCAAGCTTCACACTATAATTATTTACAATCGCAAAGCAATAGAAGGGATTGATTTAAACAATGCAATACCGCAAGGATTTAAAATCAGGGGAAGAGCTTTCAATTTTGGGCTATGGCTGCATGAGATTCCCACGTGGAATAAGCGGCAAGATAGATTATGAAAAATCTGAAAAGCTGGTTCTGGAGGCCATTGAGCAGGGCATAAACTACTATGACACAGCCTATATCTACGGCGGCAGCGAGGAAATTCTGGGGGAGATACTCCACAGGAACAATATGCGTGAAAAGGTACTTATAGCCACAAAGCTCCCCTATCAAAAGTGTAAGAGCAAGGATGACTTTGAAAGGCTATTCAGCATACAGCAGCAGCGGTTACACACTAATTATATAGACTATTATCTGATACACAATATATCCGCTCTGGGTTTATGGGAAAAGCTGTGCGAAATGGGCATATTAGAGTGGATAGCCGAAAAAAAGGCCGCAGGCAAAATACGGCATATTGGTTTTTCCTTTCACGGGGCGCAGGGGGAGTTCTTCAAGCTGCTAAATGCCTATGAATGGGATTTTTGCCAAATTCAGTACAACTATATCAACGAAAATTATCAGGCGGGGCGTGCAGGCTTGGAGGCCGCCGCTGCCAAGGGCTTGCCTGTAATCATAATGGAGCCCCTGCTTGGGGGCAAGCTGGCAAGCGGCCTGCCAAAAAAGGCTGAGAGACTGCTCAAGGAGGCCAACGGGAGCATTACTCCTGCCGCCTGGGCACTGCGCTGGCTCTGGAATCAGCCTAATGTCACCGTGGTGCTCTCGGGCATGGGCAGCGAGGAGCAGCTGCGGGATAATCTTAAAACAGCAGAATCAGCTCTGCCCGACATGCTCACTCCTAAGGAGGAGGCGGCAGTCGAGGTCGTTAAAACGGTGTTCAATGAGGCCTTTAAGGTGCCCTGCACAGGCTGCAATTACTGTATGCCCTGCCCCTATAATGTGAATATCCCCGCCTGCTTTGCGGCGTACAACGCCTCCTTTGTAACGGGATTTGTAAGCGGAATGACGCTGTACATGACCAGCACGGGGGTGAATCACCCCGACAAAAACTACAGTGCCAGAAGATGCACACAGTGCGGCAAATGCGAAAAGCACTGCCCCCAGCACATAGAGATAAGAAAACAGCTGCAATCTGTAAGCCGCAAGATGGAGCCAATATGGCTGCGTCCTGTTATTCTGGGATTGGCTAAGGTGTTTTCTAAGCCAAAGTAATGGCGGTTTATTTTGCGGTAAATTTAATGTAATTTTCTGTGCACCATTGACTTGCAAAATTAATCAACTCATTAGCTTCAAAATTTAACCACTCATCCACTAAATTGTTATCCTCAACAAAACGGTGAAAGCAACCGAAAAAGTGCTTACTTTCTCTGTTTTTGACTAGAGCGTGTCTACACGACTTTACAAGTTAGAAGAATTGTGTTATAATGGTAAGAAAACAGAGGTATTCTAATGGACACAAAACTTGCATCTTACCATCGTCATGACATTTCAGATGA
>JAISYX010000073.1 GCA_031269595.1 Oscillospiraceae bacterium | reverse complement strand
AGTTTGCCGTCTTTCCATTCGTTGTAGAAGCTGACTGTGGTGGTTTCGTTTGCTCTAACTTCAACAGTTTGCGTAGGCGGTTTTTTGAAATCGCTGTTAGGCGCAGCTGTCTCTGTTACTTCATACATACCAATGGGAAGGTGCTCAATTATTGCTATACCGTCTGCACCTGTTGTGCCATAATGATGGCTTGGACCTTTGCCCAGTGGGCCGTAAAAATCAAAGGTGAAGCCTGCAACTGTTGGGCCGTCGGCTGTTTTGACTATTTTGCCTGTGCCCTCTTCTGTTTTAAAGCTTACATACCAAAGCTTGTCATCCTTTGCACCATATGCCATTCTCTGATAATGATCTGCGGTATCTGTAAGAACAAATGTGGCAGTAAGTCCGTCTTTGCCAACATCCTTCTTTAATGTAATTGTTGCACCGTTAGGTATGCCTTGATTTGTGCGGAAGGTATAGCTTCCGCCGCCGTTATTAACCATAGTAATACCGGAGGGCATATTAACTGTTTTGGCATTCAGCAAAATGCCGTTTGTATCCTGTAAGGTTACTGAATATGTTCCATTGTTATAATCCATTACATAGGTGTTGTTCTGTGCATCACCTGCTGTAGAACGGCTAAAGCTCCAGCCTGTATTGTGCTGTGCTGCCAAGTCTAGGATATAGTTATAGTAAGCCTCTGCGTTTGTGCCTCTAATGGAAACAAAGTATTTATCGCCCCATGATTCCCATGTGCCCGAAGCTCCGTTTTGGTTCCTACCCGACCAACTAAAGGTTATTCTGTCGCCGTGCCCATAACCAGGGTCCAAGCGATTTTGCTGCTGGAACTCCCAAAGCAGACATTGAGTTGCCGCACGCATGTCATCTGCATTAGCATATCCACCTGGAGGTGTAGGAACTGACTGACCTTCCTTCCAACCATAAAGGAGGGTTCTCAAAATGCCCTCTCTGCTGGCGGCAGGTAAAGCGTTCCAGTACCAATCAGATGTAACATCTAC
The DNA here is from genome assembly GCA_031269595.1 of Oscillospiraceae bacterium. Lineage (GTDB taxonomy): Bacteria > Bacillota > Clostridia > Oscillospirales > Acutalibacteraceae > JAISYX01. The sequence goes on along the minus strand of JAISYX010000073.1, from coordinate 9,584 downwards.
ACTTTCAACGCCATATGGAACTTTATGGTAAGTCATTGCCTCCGTACCGGACACAGTGTTATAACCGCCGGTTATTGCAAAGCTCGTACCACTTTCAATACAATATATTGCCTTAACATCAATAAAGTTTTCTGCGTTATATCTGCTGCTGGCTGCGCCGTATCTGCCGAATATACCGCCTGCATAGCCGTTTGAGGTAACTCTCATGTAGGAAACCCCTCCGGGACCATACATGAGCCTGTTGCGGTTTATCCCAGGCACATATTTGTAGTTGCCTATTTGCCCCTCTTCAGTGCCCCAAACCTGAATGCCAGGTGTGTACTCCCACGCACTTGCAAGCATGCCCAAAAGCCCGCTCGGCAGTGCGGTTATGAGCATCATTAAGGCTATCAAAAGTGCCACTAGGCTCCTTGATACCCTCTTGCCTGTTGTGAGCTGCTCCGCTAGTTTTCGTTTTACTTTCATTGTTATTTACCCCCCAAAAATTTATAACCTTGCCATGTGTTAAACCCTTAAATTGTCTGATGTTTATGTAAACGCAGGCAGACAGTGCACCCATTTGGGGTGTCTGCCTGATAAATCACACAATTTTAAAATTTCCCTCTTGAAAATGCCTTTAGACTTCATGTCTAACACCATGTGTAGAGACAGTGGTTGCCGGCCAAATTAAGTTTTGGACAGCCTTGCAGCTCTCACACCAACATTATGTGAAGCTCACCTGTTGCGCCTGCACCTCTGCCTTTTTTGTTATTTTCAACCTGCATTCCCCCATTTACCCTCATAAATTGTGTTGTTTGCCATTGAAAATTGCCGATAAAGTGCGCAATACTAAATATATGCAAAAATTATATCATACTTTTGTCATAATTGCAAGTATAAATGTAACATTTTTATTTGTGCATTCTTGGCAAATTTGTAAAAAATCAGCACTGATTATGCATGCAAAAAATCACATTAACGAATTATACTGTTATGATGTATAATTATATTCCACCTTTTAAATTAAATTTAGTTATTTTTAACTAAGGAGTGTAGGTTAAATTTTTTCAAAGCTTTGAATTTTTCGTATATTTTGTAACATTTGTCATATTTTCGTATCTATATTGCGAATTTTTCTTAAATTTAAGCAAATTTGGCTGTATAATTTTATAAAAATAATACAATTTTAACTATTCTACAACAAATTCGGTTGCACATACCGTCCTGTTATGATGTTCGTCTCTTGCATACACCCTAACATTATATGTGCCTTGCTCCTCAGGATAGAAGTTAAACTGTGTTTCTGGAGTGTCAAGCACACTTTTAAGCACTACTCCGCCCTTATATATGTATATGAACTTAGGGCTTTCGCTCTCTCCCCCTGTGGCGACTATCTCAAATTGGATTTCCTCGCCTACAGACCTAATGCCCTCCCTATCCACATTTACCTCAAAGATAGTAGGAGGCGTTGGAGGAACGTAGTCCACGGCCGCTTTAACAGCCGCCTCTACATTCAAAAATCTTCCCCCTGAGATATAAGCGGCCAGCTGCGGCTTAACCGTTGCATTTGAGAGCAGAAGCTCCTTGAGCTGAATTGCGGTTAAGTCGGGATTGACAGCTAGCATAAGTGCCGCCGTGCCCGCCACCATAGGAGCGGCAAAGGATGTTCCGTCGGCGATACATTCGCCCTTATTATATCCCATTGTGGTCATAAAGGGATGTATAGTTTTAATGTTGGTTGCCGGAGCTGCTATGTCCACCAGATTGGGGCTGTAGTTATACTGATTCGCGCCTGTACTGCTATTTGTGCCGCCCACGGTAATCATATTCGCAATGTTCTCTACCGCCGGATACCTTGGGAATAGCTCCAAATCCTCTCCATTATTGCCCGCAGTCACGCACACAAGACCATAATAATTTGCTATGGCGTTGCTACGCTCTTCTACATAGGTTGTTCCCGAGCCTGAATAGTTAACAATAGGAATCTTGTTAACATTGCACCAATTGTAGGCGATGATTTGAGCAGCAACACTCAAGCCGCCGCTAGAATCTGCTATTTGCAAGTCCACAAGCCCTACCTGATGGTTTATTCCGGCTATGCCCTTGCCGTTATTACCCACTGCACCTATAACACTGGCCACACCAGTTCCGTGGCCTGTCATGTCATCAGCTATAATATCGTTTCTGTTATAAAAGTCATATCCTCCCACAACGTTAGGACCAACGTCCTCCTCATCTAAGGTATAGCTTAAAACATCAAAATAGGTATCCTGCACGGTATCATCAACAGAATTTAGCAGGCCTGTATCCATAACGCCAACCTTAACCTCACTGCTTCCTGTGCTGACCTCCCACGCACCATAGAGCTTTATCTGCTCGTATGGGTCATAGAATGCCCCAAGGCCTATAAAGCTATCGTTAAAGGGATATGCATCCGGGCTCTCTGACAATATGTAATCGGGTGAGGCTGAAAGCACTGCGGCTGACTGCTCCGCTCTTTCAAGCAAATCAAGAACCTGTTGTTTGCCGCCCTGTGCCAGCTCCACCAGCAAAACCTGATGGAAGCTGCCGGCGACCTCGCCCATATCCTCATCTCCCGCAAGTATAAGCCTGCGTGTATCTTCAAAAAGCGGCGTTATGTACTTAACATTTTCTATGCCCAAGTATTCGGCTGTGAACAGACTGGGCGGTTCAAGGCTGAGCTCATGCCTAATGGTAATTAGAGCCTTGTCGGCAGCAAAGTCTTCCGCAATATCGGCAACAGAATAAGTGGCTGCTTCAAGCTCAGATTGAGGCAGCGCAGAGCTTGCAGCTGTATGCACAGAAGGCAGACAGATGGTAAGAAGCACAGTTAAAAGAAGCAAAACCGATGTAAGCTTTTTAAATTGTAATGTTTTTTGCATAGAGCATCACCTTTCATTATATATAGATGTATTTTAGTTTTTTAACCCTTTAAAATATCCTCAACCTGCGATAGGGGAATTCCTGTAAGCGAGGAGATGTCTTCCGCACTTCCTCCGTTGTTTTTTGCCATAGCTAATATTAGCTTTGTTATGCCGAGCTTTTCGCCTTCCGCACGGTCTTTTTGGATACCCTTCTGCAAGCCTTTTTGCAAACCTTCTGTACGACCTTTTTGAAGTCCTTCTTCTAGTCCTTTTTGCAAGCCTTCTTCCAAGACTTCCTCTCGTGCACCCGCCACCCGTGACCACTCATCCCTCTTAGCTTTTAGGTAGGATTCATTGCACAAACGGGTGACCTCATCATCGCTTAACTCACGCAAGACTGTGTATGCCTGACCTATGGCGGTATTTGTTTTTGCTAACACTTCGAACTCCTTCTCTCGCTCTGCTTTTAAAAATTTCATCCAATTTATAAGGTCTCCGCTTTGATTCTGCGGAATTTTTGTTAAATCCAGCACATTTATTTCCATTAAGTTGTTAAATGGGAAGTGCTCCTTCTGCTCTATCATTTGGAACACAGCATGGTGGTTCTGTGTCTCCTTAAGCAGCGGATAATCTACTATAACAATGCTAACAGCACGGCATAAATCTCTGTATGGGCTTCCCGCACTCAACTGCTCCGTTACCATGTTGCTGAGATAATAGGTGATTCTGCTACGCATGTCGGGCATATCCCACAGCTGGATTTCAATGTCTATACGCTGTCCGCTAGTGGTTTCAACCTTTACATCTAAGATGCCCAGTTTATCGTCTAGGGATTCCCTTTGCAGAAATGGGGCTTGTTATTTTCAGGCCGGTAAACTCGTCGCCTTGCAGACCTAGTACAGCCTGTAAAAAGTTTTGCAGACAGTTTAAATTACGTTCATCGGCGAATATTAGCTTGAAAATGTAATCTGAGCGTGCAGATAGCAAGGTCATTACAATCACCCCTTATAGCAACAGTATACTCCGTTTAATTAATAATTGCAATATTATTTAAAAATCGAATACTTGGCATTTTGTATAAAAATAGGAAAAATGATATTTTTTTAACAATTTCCTCTTTATCTTTTTTGGAATTTGTGATATAATAGTCCGGTATAAAAAATTTATTAATATCAAGGAGAGTTTATTATGCCATTAGTCAACACTATTGAGATGTTCAAAAAGGCCTATGAGGGCGGCTATGCTATCGGCGCATTCAATGTTAACAACATGGAGATTGTGCAGGGTATAGTGGATGCCTGTCAGGCAAACAACAGCCCCGTTATCCTTCAGGTTTCATCCTCTGCCCGCAAGTATGCCCGCCACCCCTATCTGCGTGCTATGGTTGAGGTTGCCGCACAGGAGAGCGGTTTGCCTATAGCCCTGCACCTTGACCACGGCCCCGACTTTGCAACCTGCAAGAGCTGTATAGACGGTGGATTCACCTCCGTTATGATTGACGGCTCACACCATGATTTTGAAACCAACATTCAAGTAACCAAAGAGGTTGTAGAGTATGCCCACAAGCACGGTGTTACCGTTGAGGGCGAGCTGGGCCAGCTTGCCGGTGTTGAGGACGAGGTTAGCGTGGACGCTGACAATGCCAGCTACACCGACCCCGCTCAGGTTCAGGAGTTTGTTGAGCGCACAGGCGTGGATTCCCTTGCAATTGCTATAGGGACAAGCCATGGTGCTTTCAAATTTAAGCCCGGACAAAAGCCTCAGCTCCGCTTTGACATCCTTGAGGACGTCTCCCGCCGTCTGCCTGGATTCCCCATTGTTCTGCACGGTGCTTCGGCTGTTATTCCCAAATATGTAGCTATGGTTAATCAATTCGGCGGTCAAATGCCCGATGCAATAGGCATACCTGAGGAGATGCTGCGCAAGGCCTCCTCAATGGCTGTTTGCAAAATCAATGTGGATTCTGACCTGCGTTTGGCACTCACTGCCTCTATACGCAAGCATTTTGCTGAGCATCCCGACCATTTTGACCCAAGACAGTACCTCACAGACGGCCGCAATGCCATTACTGAGGTTGTGGATTATAAGATTAAGTCTATACTCGGCAGCGAAAATAAAGCATAAATTAAGCTTAAAGGCTCAACGCCCCCTCAACCACCGTTTGTGGTTGAGGGGGCTCATTTTTACACCATAGCTTACGGCTGCAACACACATCTAAACAGCTTTGAAATAACTGCCCAAAAGCTCACTGCTTTTGCATCCTCTGCGGTTTTAACTGCGTATTCGCCTAGCACCTTACCATCCAAGCTAAGGGTGATTTTGCCTGCATCCATACCCTTTGTTACGGGAGCTTTAAGCTCGGGAGCTATATTAAGCTCTATTGCTATATCCTTGCCCCTGCCCTTTGGAACAAGCAGCTTTTCGCCTACATCGGCCGTTATGCGCACCTGCTGGCTCATGCCCGATTTAACCTTGATTGGGTCCAGCATATCGCCGCTTATCTCAGGAGCGGCCAAATCATAATTGGCAAAGCCGTAATCCATAAGCTTGGTTGCAGAAGAGAACCTATCTGCGCTGTTGTCTGCTCCAAGAATCACCGCAACCATCTTCATGCCGTCACGCTCTGCTGTGGCTGAAAGACAGCAGCCCGCCTTTGAGGTTGTGCCTGTTTTAAGGCCTGTTATGCCCTTGTAGGATTTAATTAGCTTGTTGGTATTTACAAGCTCTGTTTTGCCGTCACGCAAATAGTCCATCCAGATTAGGGTGTAATCCTTAATCATCTCGTGCTTGATAAGCTCTGAGGAGACTATGGCTAAATCTCTTGCGCTGGTGACGTGTCCGTCATCATCCAAGCCTGTGGCGTTCTTGTAGGTGGTGTTTTTCATGCCCAATTCCTTTGCACGGGCGTTCATTCTTTGAATAAAAGCATCGTTGCTGCCTGAAACCGCCTCTCCCAGAGCTACGGCGGCGTCATTTGCACTGGCAACAAAGGTTGCCTTGAGCAACTCGTTAACTGTCATAACCTCATTTTCCTTGAGCCAAATCTGCGAGCCGCCCATGGATATTGCATATCTGCTGGCGGTAATCTTATCATCCAAATTAAGCTTGCCGGAATCAATGGCCTCCACCACAAGCAGCAGTGTCATAACCTTTGTAACCGAGGCCGCTGCAAGCTGTTCATCTGCATTCTTTTCAAACAGCACCGCACCTGTTTCAGGCTCAACCAATATTGCAGATTTTCCGCCTATATCAGCAAGGCCGCTATCCGCCCCGCTATCCTGCTGCTGCACCAGCTCCGAGGCCGGTTCATCCTCCGGCAGAGCCTCTTCAGTTGCATGGGCACTCAAGCTCACAATACTAATCAACATGCAAAGCATAGTAATTAAAGATAATATCCTCTTTTTTGTCATGGCAAGTACACCTCCATAAATTCTGTTCAATTATATGCGGCAGGTATACACTTCATGTCCAATTTTAAATAATCAATGTATATTTTGATTAGAATGGGTTATTGCAGCCAATACTTAAGGCATAAATGATTTGGAGGTTTTTACCATGAAGAGGCTTGAAATTTCTATTCTGTTTGCGGTGATATTCTGTTCTGTTCTTACATTTATGGGCTTTTCGGAGAAGTGCGGCCAGGTGCGTGACGACGTGTTCCGACTGCATGTGCTGGCAAATTCCGATTCTAAGGAAGACCAGAGCTTAAAGCTGGATGTCAGAGACAAGCTTTTAGAGGTGGCTCAGAGCACCTTCAGCGGAGTTAAAAACAGGCAGGAGGCCATAGAGGCCGCCCGCTTGAACGCCGACACCTTTAAGGCCTGCGCCGAGGCCGAAATTAAAAGACAGGGCTATGATTATCCCGTTACTGTAGAGATAGGCGAGAGCGATTTTAACACCCGTATTTACGGCGATATAACGCTTCCCGCAGGAACATATCAGGCCTTAAGGGTTAAGATAGGCCAAGCCGAGGGCAAAAACTGGTGGTGCGTGATGTTCCCCCAGCTGTGCCTGCCCGCTGCACAGGATAATGACGCCATGGAGGAAATGCTGGACACCAAGGAATTCGAGCTTGTAACAGGCGGACAAAAGTACGAAATAAAATTCAAATGCGTTGAATATTATGAAAAGCTAAAAAAGCTTTTGAGTGAAAAGAGCTAAACGGTTGTGCCTTTAATTAAAATTTGCGAAGCAAATTAACCTTTAATTACGCATTACGAATTTATTTAATGTCCTTAAAAAGCTCACGGCTTTGCCAGATATACACAGCACCTGAGATAAGTGTAAGAATTGCCGAAATCCACACGCCTATGTGCCCTATGACGACAAACTCAGGGATTCCCGTGCAGCCAACACCAATAAAGTCCGGCAAAATTCCAGCATAAATTAATTGTTCTGTAAGCTGCAGCACCATAACAAGTATGATTGCCACAATCTGGCTTACTGTTTTGGCCTTACCCCAATTATTTGCAGGAATAACAACCCCTCTGCTTGCCGAAACCATGCGCACAGAGGTTACCAAGAACTCCCTTGCAAGTATGATTATCAGCGTCCAAGGGGAGGCTAAGCCATTGGCAATAAAGCAGATAAAGGCTGCCGCTACAAGGAGCTTATCTGCAACAGGATCCATCAGCTTGCCAAAATCTGTTATAAGATTCCTTGCACGGGCTATCTTGCCGTCAAAATAGTCGGTTAACGAGGCCGCACCAAAAATGAGCCCAGCCCAAAGGTAGCTAAGGGGAATATCCTCCGGCATAAGCAGGAATATCACAAATGCAGGTATTAATATTATTCTAAGCAAGGTTAATTTGTTTGGGGTATTCAAATTTAGATGTTAGACTTTAGATTTTAGAGCTTAGATGCTCAAAAATCTTGGTCTGCTCCCTTCTTTTGTTATTGCTGTCAAGCCTCAATTATCTCATTAAGTATGTTTTTTAAAGTGCAAAGCCTTTCAGATTCAAAATTGAAAGCATTGGCTTTTGCAGCCTCTCCCAGCTTTAGAGATACAAAGCTATCTTCAAGTGAGAGATATGTATAAAGCCTGTTTTTGTGAGGCCTTGTAAATTTACCAAATTTATCCGCTGCTTCGCAGAGCGCATTATCAGAGATTTTAAGCAGCTCCTCCGCAGTATCTCTTTTAAGTATTTGCAGACACAAGTCCTCTAACGTGCCGTTAATGTTGGAATCAAGGCTTGGAAACAGCGCATACGCCGTGTTTATGTTCCGCTCATTTTGTGCCCAGTTCTTTAATCTGCAAGCGGTATCCGGCACGGGGAAGCTGTTCTTTTTTAAGGCATCTTTAACGGATTTCTCCGCTGCATTTCCGTCGGTTTCGGCATCCCGTATAACAAGCAAGGACTTAACCTTTAAGCCGTCCAAAAGAAAATTATCAAAGCTTTTGAGAAAGGTAAGCAATTCCTCATTGCCTCCAAAATTATAAACAAAAAAGTTATTATCAAGCTCAGGCTGTTTTTTGTAAAGGAACTCTAAAAAATATCTTATAAAATTCTCTGCGTCAATGCCTTCGCAGGCTATAACATGGGGTAAGATAATTTTTTTATTTGCCATTATCTTACCTCCCACTCATGCTCAAGTGCGTATTCAAGCCCCTCACTGTCAAATGGCTTGGCTACAACCTCATCATCAACCTTGGCAAGGCGGATAAAGCGGAAAAGCTCATCATTTTTGGCAAGCTCCCTCGCCCCTGATATGCACTCATAGCTATGGGTGGTGGCAAACACCTGACACTTAGTTTTTTCAGCAAGGTGCTCAATAACCTCCCAAAGCTTGGGATAAAATGAGTAGTGAAATCCGTTTTCTATCTCATCAATAAGGATAATAGAGCCTTGGTTGGTAAGCATTGTTAATGCTATATGCAGCAACCTGTTTATTCCGTCACCCAAAAAGTTTATTGGGGTTCGCTTTGCAAGGCCTAAAGCTGCATAAATAGTGCTTATGCCGTCCCTGACCACAACAGAGAGGTCACTAATGCGGCTATCAAGCTTTTTAGAATATCAACAACGTCATTCTCATTGCTGCTTACTCCGTATTGGCTGAACCACTCGGCAATTTTTGAGTGCGACACATCTGTTTTGCAGGAAATATACATGGGAAATTTACTACCGGCACATATAATGTAACTTCCCTTTTCGCCCCTAATATAAAGCTTGCTCTTTTCTGCCATAGCAAAATGCATTTCTTCTGTTAGGCTATCTTTATAATGCAGATTCAGAATATTAGCATCAGTTGAACCATGCCTAAAATACTTTGCCGCAACACTATAGTCCTCTTGCAATGTAAGGGTTTGCAGTTCGTCTTCATCATCACCAATACTTATTACCGCTTTATTTTTTGTATCCATATTAAAAAACAGCGATTCCCACAACATGCGGTTGTGTTCACGTTGTTTAAAGCCACGCAAGTCATTAAGATATATCCATGTCTCACTCAAATAGCTTCTATAAAACAAATATATGCTCTCCAGCAAGCTGGATTTGCCCACATTATTACCGCCTGCAATTAAGTTGATAGGCCTTATGCCCTCCAGCTTAAAGTCTTTAAAGCAACGAAAGTTTTTTAAATTAAGCTCTGTAATCATGCGTTCATCTCCTACAATAAAGTTACGGTCGATTTAGTTGCGAATAGCTACCGCAGCTGACCGTGGCTGCTTAAGCCGGGGAATACTGTGAGTATCGGATGATGTGTTTCATCAAGAACTTC
>JAISYX010000042.1 GCA_031269595.1 Oscillospiraceae bacterium | reverse complement strand
CAAACTTTTGCGATATTTCAACGATGTTTTCAGATATACAGCAAGTGCTCATTAACCTGTGCGTTGAAAAAAGACGAAACAGACACCCTTTGCAGTTGTTGTGTTAAGTTAGTGCATATGGGACATAGTCCCCTACGGTAAAATAAGCCAAAAACAGTGAACGTGGAATCAGTTTGTACACTCCACAGTAACACAAGGCTTAAAATCAGGACAATTCAACCAACGAAAGGAAAAGGCGCAGTGCTTAGGGCGGAGTTTAATCCGCCCATTTGTTGCTTGCGCCTAAGATAGCAGTTTCAAATAAAAAACAAGGAAGGACGCAGGAGCTCCGCAAAATATTTTTATTAGTGTTTGTGTGCGGGCTCTTCAACACATGGTGTTAAAGATGCAAAAATCAGCATTTATAGCCATAGTCGGCAGGCCGAATGTGGGTAAATCTTCAATATTAAATCATATTTTAAAGCAAAAGGTAGCTATAGTTTCATCCAAACCGCAAACCACCCGCACCCGCATTATGGGCGTTTACACTCAAGATGAGGTTCAGCTCGTCTTCACAGACACCCCAGGCCTCCACAAGCCCAAGACAAAGCTGGGTGACTTCATGGTTAAATCTATTGTAGAGGCTGTCTCCGGCGTGGACGCCTGCCTCTTAGTGGCAGACGCCTCCGCAAAGCCCGCCGCCGCAGAGCTTGAGCTGATTGAACGCTTTAAGGCGCAAAATCTGCCCGCAATTCTGGCTCTTAACAAGATAGATTTGATTCGTGAAAAAGAGGGTATAATAGAAAAAATAAATGCCTATGCACAGCTTTTTGACTTCAAGGCAGTTGTGCCTCTCTCCGCCAAAAACGGCAGCGGCATGGAGGTTCTTATTAGGGAGCTCTCCAGCCTTGCAGAGGAGGGCCCGCACTTCTTTGACGATGACACCCTAACCGACCAGCCCGAGCGGGTTCTGGCGGGGGAGATTATCCGTGAAAAGCTGCTGCGTGCGCTTAATGACGAGGTTCCTCACGGCATTGCGGTGGGAATCGAAAAAATGCGTGAGCGGGAGAACTCACCGATTGTGGATATTGAGGCAACCATCTATTGCGAGCGTGAGAGCCACAAGGGCATAGTTATAGGCAAAAAGGGCGAGATGCTCAAGCGCATTGGCGAAAAGGCCAGGCTGGATTTAGAACGCTTTTTGGATTGCAAGGTAAACCTGCAGCTCTGGGTTAAGGTTAAGGACGATTGGAGGAACAGGGAAGGCCTGCTTAAAAACTTTGGCTTTAGAGAGGAGTAAAGCTTTGCAAGCTTTATGAATGATAAGTGATAAATGAAAAATGATAAATTAAGGTTGATTTGCTGCGCAAATTTAATTAAATAATATCTCAAACCCACGGGGAAGGTAAAAGCTAAGGCAGGGGAATTCTAGTTTCCAGTTTCCAGCTTCTAGCCTCTAGTGGTTTTTCCTGCATTTTACAAATTATATACCGCTGCAAAAGCGCACATAATAATAACGCCGCATATTTATATAGGGGGTGTTATTAATGAAAACTTCAGAAGAGTTATGGAGCGAATTTGCTACAACAGGCAGCGTTAATGCCTATTTAAAATATAAAAAGGCAGATGCAGTGCCTAACACAAGCCGAGGTAACCGCAATGCAAATAACCACAGAAGGCCTGATTCTTCGGGTGCAAAGCTCGGGGGATAGGGATAAGCTGTGTACCATTCTTACGGCAAAAAACGGGGTTATCCGTGCCTTTGCACGGGGCGCAGCCTCCATTAAAAACAAAAACGCCTCGGCAACGGGGCTTTTTACCTTTGCCAAATTTAGCATATACAAAAGCAAGGATGCCTACATAATTGACGAGGCCGAAATTAAAGAGCTGTTCTTTGATGTGCGGGGCGACTTAGAAAAGCTGGCTCTGTCGCAGTATTTTTGCAGCCTTGCAATCGCACTGTGCCGTGAGCAGGCCGAGGACGGGGAATCGCTGCGTCTGCTGCTTAACTCTCTGGCCTTTTTGACTAAAGCCAAGCTCCCAGATTTGCAAATTAAAGCCATATTCGAGCTGCGCATGATGGAGCTGCACGGCTATATGCCGGATTTAATCATGTGCCAAAAATGCGGCTGCTATGAGGCGGGGGAGCTGCTCTTTTTGCCCAAGCGGGGCGTGTTTTATTGCAGCGAGTGCGCCGCTGATATTTACGAAGCCGCTGTGAGGCTTCCAACAGGGGTGTTGTTTGCTATGCGCCACATAATATATGTGGATTTTGGCAAGATATTCTCGTTTAAGCTGGCCGAAAAGCAGCTTAAAATACTCGCAGAGGTGTGCGAGAGGTATGTCCTAGCCCAAACAGAGCAAAGCTTTGCCACGCTGGAGTTTTATAAGGGGTTGTTGGGTTAGTCTTTTTTAAAAATGGGTAGGGACAGACCTATGTGTCTGCCCAAAGACGGGCAAATTACAGCAAGCTGGGCAGACACATAGGTCTGTCCCTACAAGGCAAGAAATGAGGTAACGCAATGAAAAAAAGAGCACTATGGTCTATTATAGGAACGCTGGGGCTTTTGCTGGTAATAGGAGCTATACTCGAAGAAAATGTCAGATGGGGTGCAGTGCTTATAATTACCGTTGTACTGCCTATTCTTTCAACGCTGTTCAACCTTGTCCGCCTTGTAATGAACTTAACCGGCAGAGATATAAAATGGCGGATAGTTGGCTGGGTTGAAAACTACTGTGTAGTTGGCGGAGCAATATTAAGCGGCATACTTTATGCTTTTATGGAATACAGGGATTACACAGAAGCACTTCACCCGCTGTTAGAGACATCAGACTACCATGCGCCGCTTGCGCAAAACAACATACCAACTGTTATTGTGTTAATACTCATAGCAATTGTAGGGTATTTGCTGTTTAAGGTCAAGAAGGGTCTGCCGCCCCTTGCTCTGGCTCTTGCAATAAGCGGCGTGTATCTGGGGCTTAGTCTCTCTATTTTGTGGATAATACAACTATCTAAAAATGTGGGTTCGGTGGTTACGACTGATAGTATCGCAATTTTTCTGTTCCTGCTTTACCCTATAAATTATATTATTCTAAGCTTTATTGCCTTTGAAAAGGCAATGCTAAATAGCACCGAATACAAGGGGAACAATAGGGCTTTAGCTGCGCTTTCAAAGCTGATAGGCACGGCAAAAGCCTCTTGGCTGTGGGCTTTTGTTCTGTTGCTGCCTATTTGCGGCATAGCTCTGGCTGTGCTGGCCATCTTCGGCCAGCGGCCGGACGCCATTGTCACTGCCTTTACTCACACAAGTGACTGGACATTTTCAAAAATGGTCTCTCCGCCGCCTATTTATGACGGGCACTATTTGTGCACAGTTGCGGCAAAGGGGCACAGAGGCCTAGTTAAGCCCTTGCGTTACGGCACTAGGCACGGGCACAAAATCATTGTAAACAGACAGCTGCAGGTTGCAAATGCCTTTGAAGAGCTTATTGCAGAGCGAAGGCCAAGGCTTCACCGGCGCATAAGAAAGTTTTACGATACCTATGGCTATCCAATATCAAAGCACATTAAACGCAAAGCGGCGGCAGATGCTGTGTATCTGCTTATGAAACCGCTTGAATGGCTGTTTTTAGCGGTGCTCTACTTCTTTGATAAAAAACCGGAGAATAGAATTGCACGTCAATATTTATAAAAAATGAGGATTAGATATGAAAGCATACGATACCACCCGCCACTATCGTGCGGTTGAACTTGATAAAATACTGGAAAAGCTGGCCTCTCACTGTGCAGGTGAGGAGGCCGCCCAGCTGGCACGCTCACTTGAGCCCAGCTCCGATTTAAACATAGTTGCCTCCCTGCTGCGGCAGACAAACGACGCACACATGCTCACTGCACGCTTTACATCCCCACCCTTTGGGGGCTTGCACTCCGTCAGCGGTTCGCTTAGGAGGGCGGCAGCGGGCAGTATACTCACCATGGCGGAGCTTCTGCGCATTGCTCAGGTGCTTGGTTCAATACGCAATATCAGAGACTGGCGTTCCCGCTCTGAGGGCGTTCAAACCTGCCTAGACACCCTGTTCATGAGTCTAACTCCCAACCGCTTTTTAGAGGATAAAATCAAAACCTCTATTCTATCAGAGGACGAAATCGCCGATTCTGCCTCCTCTGAGCTGGCCTCTATACGCCGCAAGATACGTGCGGCACAGTCTAAGGTACGTGAGCAGCTGGACAAGCTCATACGCTCTACAACCTATCAAAAGTATTTGCAGGATAGCATAGTCACCATGCGGGGCGGCCGCTTTGTTGTGCCCGTTAAGTCAGAATGCAGGGGCAGCGTGGCGGGTTTGGTGCACGACACCTCCTCCTCAGGCTCTACTGTGTTTATCGAGCCTATGGGGGTTGTAGAGTCCAACAACGAGATACGTGTGCTGCAGGGCAAGGAGGAGGCCGAAATAGAGCGCATTCTGGCGGCTCTCTCCGTTGAGGCGGGGGACTTTGCAGAGGGGATAATCCGCAGCCACGAGGTCATGGTGGAGCTAAGCCTTATCTTTGCAAAATCGAATCTGGCCTACTCCATGAAGGCCACCCTGCCCCTTATGAACGGGGAGGGGGAGATAGAGCTGCGAAAATCCCGCCACCCCCTTATAGAACCCGATAAAGTGGTTGCGACAGACATACGTCTGGGCACAGATTTTGACACTCTGGTTATAACAGGCCCAAACACAGGGGGCAAAACGGTTGCCCTTAAAACCCTGGGCCTGTTCACTCTGATGGCCATGTGCGGCCTTATGATACCTGCTGCCGAGAACAGCAGGCTCTCCGTGTTCCAAAATGTGCTTGCGGATATTGGCGACGAACAGAGCATAGAGCAGTCACTCTCCACCTTTTCAGCGCATATGACTAACATACAAAGCATAATAGGTCAGGCAAACAGGCGCAGTCTAGTTCTGCTGGACGAGCTGGGAGCGGGCACAGACCCTGTAGAGGGTGCGGCTCTGGCTATGTCTATACTGGAGCACCTCCACGGCAAGGGCGCAAAAATAGCCGCCACCACCCACTATTCAGAGCTTAAAAGCTATGCTCTTAACAGCTCGGGGGTAGAAAACGGCTGCTGTGAATTTGATGTGGCCACTCTGCGCCCCACCTATAAGCTCCTTATAGGTGTGCCCGGGCGTTCAAATGCCTTTGCTATATCTGAAAAACTGGGCATTCCAAGCCTTGTAATAGAGCGGGCGGGCGAGCTTATCTCAGCTGAAAATCACCGCTTTGAGGAGACTGTGGAAAAGCTGGAGAGCTATAGACGCACCATGGAGGAGCAAAAAAGCGAGCTTGAGCAAATCAAAAACGAGGCAGAGGATGCCAGAAGTGTAGCTTTAGAGCAAAAGGAGAAGTCGGCGAGGGAGCGGGAGCGGCAGCTTGAGCTTGCCCGTGCAGATGCCAAGCGCATAGTTGACCAGGCCAGAAGGCAGGCTGAGGCTCTGCTGGACGAGCTGGACGCTCTGCGCAAGCTCAAGGCAGATACAGAGGCGAACACCCTTGCAACCATGGCCAAGCAGGAGCTGCGCTCCAAAATAAAGGACATGGAGGACTTGGCCGATCCCGTAAATGAGAGGGAGAAGGCGCAGTATAAGCTCCCAAGGGCATTAAAAGCGGGGGATGCCGTGCTCATTTATGATATTGACAAAAAAGGCATAGTTCTAAAGCCTCTGAACAGTCAGGGCTATGTAGAGGTGCAGGCGGGCGTTATAAAAACCCGTGTAAAGCTTGATAATCTGCGGCTTTTGCCTCAGGAGAAGGTAACCGTAAACAACAAAAGCACAGGGGGCAGGAACACCAAGGATGTGCTGCAAAAAACAGCCTCAATGGATTTGGACATCCGAGGGCAAAATGTAGACGAGGCCGTCATGGAGCTGGACAGATTTATAGATTCCTGCACGCTTATGGGCTTGAATCAAATAACCATAATACACGGCAAGGGCACAGGGGCACTGCGAGCGGGCATACACACCCACCTGAGAAGACACCCCAACATACGCACCTTCCGCTTAGGCGTTTATGGAGAGGGCGAGGATGGGGTTACTATTGCGGAGTTGAAATAAATTTTAATTCGTAATTCGTAATGCGTAATTAATGATGAATTTGCTGCGCAAATTTTGATTAAAGGGTTCGTAGGGAGCGGGCTTGCCCGTACCGTAGGCTGAGCAATTTCCGGTCTCTGATAATATCAAACGTTTGCCTCATGGAAAAGCTTGAAAGGAGCAATTAATATGAAAAAACATATAACACTTGTCATCGCATTGCTTATGCTGTTTGGCCTGTGTGCCTGTGTGAGCAATGGCAACAGCATTAGCAGCTCAAGCGTTGATGCAGCAGAAGAATCGCCTATTGTTAGCGATAACAGCCCCAACACCGATAAAATAGGCAAAGCGGTTAATATTAAGGTATATGTCAACGAAATAGAGGTTGACACCCCTGTTTACACAAACAAGGAATCTCCGCCTGTAAGCGGGCCTGACAATGTCTCTGACTATGTGCTGCTTAGGTCAGTATGCAAGGCACTGGGTGCAGATATTGAGGTGACAGATGCCGCAGTTATCATTAAGTATAAGGGCGAAAGCTATAAGATTTTAAAGGATGAGGTTTCAATTATTGAAGATGAAATCTATGTGCCCTTTTCTTCAATACGCTACAGCATGAATGGAAGCCTAAAGCAGGAAACCGAAGAAGAAATGTATTTGTACACAGCAGACTTTGAACGGCTTGATATTCCGGCAACCTTGGAGGAGTGCTACAAAGCACTTGATAAGGAGCTTAAGGAAGAGGACAAGCTTAAGATAAAGAACTCAAGCGTTGATGATTTGGGAGATTATCATTTTGGATTAGGAATGTGGATACGCAACAACTGGATTTACCCCACATCAAACAGGATTGCTAGGGTATTCCTTGACGCAGGCATAAATCAGCCGGATACTATGTCCTCTATGATAATAGAGGGGTATCATTTTTATTTGAATGGATTGCCTTATGAAATTCCAAAGGCGCAGTAGAAAAAATTGGTGTATGTATAGAGCTTTTCCTGTTTTAAGGTGGAAGCTGGTCTCTAGCAGATAGAAAGGGGATGTAGCACGGTTTTTGTGCTACATCCCCTTACCCTTTAAATATTAGAAGCTATCCTCTAAGGATTGCATCTTTAAAAATCTTGGATAAATAGCTGTAATCCGAATATTTCCCGTCAGATGCCTTTACCAATGCATCACGCACATACGCTGCACTTTCACGCAAAAAATCTTTGTCCATTGCAAAGCCGTATGCAACTGCAAACTGTGTTGCGAATGTGATAGTGGTGCGGGTGTTGCCCTCTCTAAAAGGGTGTACCTGCCAAAGCGTTGCAATAAGCTCTGCAAAGGTTTCGGCGGTTTGCGCTGTGTTTAACTGAGCCCAATCAATGTATATGAGCTTATTGATAATCTTATTAGCGTCGGTTTTGATTGAATCAGGGTGTGAGTATCGTACGGTATCGCCGCCTAACACACGCTCACCTTTAACCATAGGTATTGTTCTGATTTTTCCTGCCCAATCAAAAATATCGCCAAAAATATATGCGTGTATGCCGCAAAGTCGCTTAAAATCAAAAGGCGCAGCTTCAAAGGCTTTGTCTATGTCTAAAAAGCGGATGTAGGTGATGTTGGCCTCAGCCTCCGTGAGATTTTTGGCATCCAATATCCCAAGCTTATTGCGAAGTACATCCACATTTTCAAAAAGATATGGGTCTCTCATAGGGCAGGCTGAGAATAACGCACGATAGTCTGGCTTAGAATATCGCTAATCTCCGTTTTGCCGTCAACATATTCCTGTACCAGCTGCATGGTTTCCGTCGATGGCTCCGGAGCGTCAAGGGTAGAAAGCCCAAGTGCCTCACGGACAATCTTTTCACGCTGAACCTTTGTGGTTCTATCAATAGAATATTCCTTTGTTGGAATAGAATACTTGTTTTCCATAATTGTTTCTCCAATCCTGAATGCATCGTTTTAATACAGTATATCACATTGCAAGGAAAAAAGAAATAAAAAAATTTACGCACTTCTCTCCTTCTCCGTAACAACCAGCATTTCCTCCCTTAGTTTGATTATAGCGGTAAGGATAGTTACATCATCGTCGTGGCCGTCCTTGCGCAGGCTGCACACCTTTTCTACCATGCGGCGGCTAAAGTCCTGAGGTGTTTCCTCAAAGCTGTAGTTTAGCAGTTCCTGCTCCATCCAGTTAAGCGAGCCCATAATTGCCCCGTCAGAGAACATCATTATAACATCGCCCTCTGCAAGGGTGCAGTTGGAGCGTTCAAATTCAACCTCCCTGAGTATACCCGCAGGCAGTGAGGCCGTGTCTATGCGTATTATCTTGTTGCCTCTGCGTATAAGAGTTAGCGGTGCACCTGCCTTTAATATATCCACATTGCCTGTGTAAAGGTCAAGGCAGGATATATCAAGGGTGGCCAGAGTTTCCTCATCGCATTTTACCAGCAGTGCAGAGTTGACTATCTTTAAGGAGCAGTCAAAGCTAAAGCCGCCTTTTAGCATCCTTGTCATCAAATTAGAGGCCATGGCACTGTCTATTGCAGCTCTGCCGCCTGTGCCCATGCCGTCGCTTATAAGCATGACGGCTCTGCCCTTGCCGTCTTGATAGTATTCATAGGTATCCCCGCAGAGGCGGCCGCCTCCGCAGCTGTGCTGTGATGCGCCAAATTCCACTTCATATGGGACTTTTTCAACGGTGCGCAGCTTAAATTCCTCGCCCCGCTTTTCAATTAAGGGCTCTTCGAAGCCACGCCCGCAGGTTAGGCAAATCATATCCAACAGCTCCTCTCTTTCAACCTCACGCCCAAAGCAGAGGGCACGTATATCCACGCTCATGCGCCGCTTAGAATCCAGCTTGCACATTACATCTATAGGTGTAAAGCCCTCGTTGCGCAGGGCTGTGCTCAGGCGGGTTGCGGAATCCTTATCGTCCTTTTCAAAGCTCTTAAGCTCCTTGGCTAAATCCCCCAGCAAATCACTAACGCCGGAAAACTGATCGTTTATAACGGCTCTAACCCCTGCAACCTTGCGTTTTGCGCCCTCTCTGGCGGTAAAATCCATATAGTTGCGGTTAACCGCCAGCATGATTTCGTTGGGATGCGCACACTTGCGCTTAAGGTAATCCGGCAAATCCTCCAGCTCAACCTTACCCTTTGAGGTGAGAGGGACGTGCAAGCCCTCAAATGCGGATTTAGTCTCGTCTATGCAGGTTTTCCAGCAGGCGGCTCGCAGCCCGCATTCGTTGCAGACATCCTCAGAGGCGAGCTCCATAACCCCCGAAATGTCCGGTGCGCTGAGCTTATCCAGCTTGTCCGAGACTTCCAGAACCACGTCGGATATATCCGAAAGTGCCTTTGAGGCACTTTCCAACCTGTTTAGAACAGCCCGTCGGACTGTCTCGCCCTTTGGCTCTGCTGCATTTGTGCCAAAGCCTCCGCTTATTTGCTGCAGAGCATGGGCAGGAAGCAGCGCAAACACCACAGAGGCCAGCGCAATCTCACCCATTACGGGTGCAAGCTGCTCGTAACCTCCTGTTATGACTATAACGCAGGAGGCCGCAATAAATGCAGCTGCAGAGGCAAGCTTGCCAAAGCGGGCAAAGATGCCCGATACCAGCCCCCCAAAGGCATAGGCGGCCGCAAGGAACATCATGCCGCTGTCGGCAAGGCTCATTACAACCCCTGCGGCAATTCCTGCTATTGCACCGCCGGCCTCTCTGCCGCAGCGTGCGGCTATCAGTATAGAGAACACCATAAGTATACGCCCCGGAGAGACCCCGTAAAAGGCGATTTCTGTAATGGGTATAATCAGTATACCATAGGAGATAATCAGGCAGGAGAGCTCCTGAGGGGCAAGTGTGGCGATGTGGCTGCCGTTGTTCATGGTGCTTATACCGCCGCAAAAAAAGTAGGCCGCACCGCCTGCCATGAGTGCCTCGGCTATATAGAGCAGAATCTCCTGCGCACCCACTGTGCCAATGGAGGCATTGAGTATAATAGAGGTAAGCAGCACAGAGGCAAAGGAGTTTATAGCAGGGAACAGCTTGTGCCCGCTAATCTTTTTTAAGTCGCTTAAAGCCCAGCGTATACCAGCCGCTGCAATAAGCTTGGCCATGCCCAAAATTAAGTATGGGCTGCCTGAGAGCACGCCCCCTGCACCTGCGCCGATAAGTGCGGCCAGAATATAGCCTGGAGGAGCTGCCGCCACAAGTGCAGCTCCAAATGGGGACATAGAATCTAAAATGACGGTTCTGCCCGCCAAAAAGCCTAGGAGCAAAAATAGAGCATTCTTCATTAAACCCTTTGGCAAGGCTAATTTAAGGCTGCTCTTCTTTTTAAGTCCATTTAACATTTCTGTATTTTTCACATTGTCACCTTCCTAACGGATAACTAACCATAGTTTAAGGCAAAAGGCCTGCACAGTTTGTCATAAGGTGTTGGCGTGATTTATGTTTTGTTGTCGAGAAAAGCAAAAGCCCCCTGTGGGGGTTGTTTTGCCGGATTTGCGTAAATTAGCTGGATAATTTTAAATTTTCTTGATATTCTGCCATAAAAGTAATATAATGATATTGAAAGTGGTGATGTCAATGCGGATACCAAAGATTTACCTTGAAACTTCTGTGTTTAATTTTTATTTTGCCGATGACGACCCCGAAAAGAAGCAGGATACAATCCGGCTTTTTGAGGAAATTGGCGCAGGAAAGTACAAACCGTATACCTCAACTTATGTTTTAGAAGAGCTTTTAAAATGCTCTGAGCCAAAACAAAGTCTAATGACAAATCTTATTGATAAATTTTGTGTAGAGATGCTGCTAGCGAATCAAAGTGCCGAGGCGTTAGCGGAAGTGTATGTTGAGGAAGGGATTATTCCGCTAAAGTATAGGACGGATGGGGTGCATATTGCTGCCACCGCCGTGAATGGTCTTGATTTCATTGTTAGCTACAACTTCAAACACATTGTCAAAAGAAAAACGATTGAATTAACCGAAATGGTCAATTATCGTGAAGGATACAAGAGAGTGGGCATATATTCTCCAACGGAGGTGATTGAAAATGACGAATGAGCCTGAAGCTATGCGTGAAATACACGATATTCGTTTGCAAATTTATGAGGAAACTAAGGGCATGACCGCCGAACAGCGTGCAGACCATGCTAACAAAGCAGCAGAGGAGCTTGTTAAAAAGCACGGCATAACTCTTAACTGGGCAAAGGAAATTCCTGCGCACCTAGCAATATAATTATTTAAGTGGGCTGTAGCACATCTTATTGTGCCGCAGCCCACTGTTAGATACCAAAGACTATATTTTATTTTTTAGCGGGATATGGGCGTTCTGCGTTGGTAAGACCCAATAAAAAGTCCGTGCTTGTATTGTGAAATTTGGCTAAGGAGATAAGCACCTGTGTAGGAATATCCCTTAAGCCTAGTTCATATCTGGAATAGGCAACCTGACTGCAATGCAGGTACTCCGCCATCTCTTTTTGCAAAATATCCTTGTCCTCCCTTAAATTGCGTATATTCTCATACATGTTATCAGAACCTTCCCATATAAGTTATATGAGAAAGTATAAACAAACCCAATTGGTGTATTGACAAATAAACCAATTTGGTATATAATTTTGGTAAAATTAATTAAAGATAGAAAAATTGCCAGAGATTGGTGTTGAAGAGATAGGAGGTGAGAGAGATGACTTGTCCATACTGCAAAAGTAGCGAGGTTAGCGCAAGAAAAAGCAGAGAACTGTGTGATTTGGATGATAGCCCGTCAACATGGTCTGCCTGTTTAAGCTGTACTCGTGAAAACAAATGTCACTTTACGGATTACGAATACAGAAAATGTGGAATGACGTGGGATGATACTTAATGTGAAGGGAAAAAGTCAAATTGTTAAAGGAGGTGACCAAAATGAAGTGTCCAAAATGCGGCCGTGAGTTAATAGAATGCTACGATTGTCATGGAACAGGCGGCCAAACCTCAGCGGGCGGCGGTGGCTTATTCGGAAATTTGAGCTGCTCCAGCTGCAACTCCACAGGGTACATATGCCCTAAGTGCGGGAAGTATTGGAAATAGCCCATGCTTGATACCGCCGCAATGTTAAAAAGGGCTTCCGTTGTGCGAAAGCCCTTTTTAAGTGCAAATTTTTAATTTAAATTTAACGAGAAATTAGTTGACATTTTGTATGTAACAGCGTATAATAGAATCAAATAAGAAAGGTGGTTAAAACCGTGATAAATGTGAACATTTTAAGTAGCTTGATTCCCATTACACAGTTTAACAAAGGTCAGGCGGCCAAAATATTCGAAAGAGTTAAAACCGAGGGGCAGCTGGTTGTTCTTAAAAACAATGCGCCCTCAGCTGTGATTTTATCCCCTGCGGAATATGAGCGGCTATCTGAAATTGAAGAGAATTACCGCCTGCTAACACTGGCAGACAGCCGTTTAAAAAACGGATTAAGCCACGCTATTTCAGAGGAGGCCGCCGCTAAAATGCTGGGTCTAAGCAGTTTAGACATTCAAAATGTAGAGGAATCAGTGAGATAAATTAATTATACATTATGCATTGAAACCACAACCCTGTTCCCCAACTCATCCTGCACATAGCCCCTAAGCTGATACACTCCGCTCTCAGTTAAATTAAAGCTGAATTTACTGCTTTGTGAATATGCGCTACTGTAATAAACCTTTCCGCCCTTTAAAATGTAAAAGGAGTAGCTCAAAGCTCCCACGCCGCCGCTTGCTTGAATGGTAAACTCTGCGTTTCCAACATCAATTCCTGTAATTTGCAGCTCCTCAGAGGCAGGCGTTGCAAGTGCCGCGGCAATCAGCGGGAACTCGAATTGCAGTGTGCTGCGGTTAAACAGGCGCATGGTGGAGGTATCCCAATAGAAGCAGGGTACGCCTATCTCGGCGGCCTTTGTTACAAAATAGCTTGCCCATTTTGCCCTTTCGGACTCGTTATTTTTATCCTCGCAGCCAAATTCCCCCATAATCAGGGGGATATTATTTTTTGTGAACCTGTTGTTCAGATTGTTAAATATCACATCCAAGCTGGCCTCAAGGTCAGAATCCCAGGTATCCTTCCAGCGTGTGGGGCTCATCCAAGCAGGCTCGCTTGTAAACTCCCATGGGGAGTAGCAGTGCACCTCGGCAATTAAATGCTCCTGCACCGTATCATTAGGAAGAACAAAGGCGTTAATGATTGAATAGTCTACCGCCGCAGCATATGTGTTAACAATAAGATTCCGCTCAGCGTTCCCGCCGCCTGTGGCTCGCACTGTGTCCACAAATAGCTGATTAAGCTGATTAACAGTGTCTAAATCGCCGGCAGAGGGGTTGCTCCATTCATTGCTTGTGTTTAATATCTCGTTAAAGCTCTCAAAAAGAAGGTGATTGTCATAATCCTTGAAGCGTTCGGCAATCTGCCCCCAAACCTTTTGGAGCTTAGCTCCCGTTACAGGCAAATCGACCGCAGAGGCCTTAAGCCAGCCTAGCTCGCCCTCGCCTGTGTCGTGGTGGAGATTCGTAACGCAGTACATGCCCTCATCCAGCACATAGCCGATAACCTCCGCCACTCGATTAAGCCAAACAGGGTCAATATTAGCCCCGGAATCCAGATGCTGAGCATAGGTTACAGGCACTCTTACAGCGTTAAAGCCCGCCGCCTTGACGGCGTGAAGCATAGCCCGTGTAGTTACAGGATTGCCCCAAGCTGTTTCATAATCCGAGGGTCTGCCCGCTGTGTACAGGGCAATCCACTCACCGTTGGAATCCAGCGTATTGCCTAAGTTCCACCCTGCCTTAATGCTTGCAACAGCCTCGGCGGCGGTCTCGTGCTGGGTCTCCGCTGCTGCACCCACAGGCAGCGCAACCAGAAGCACAGCAAGAACCACAGCCCAAGCGATAAGCTTTAATGAAATTTTCATTTGAATGCCCTCCATTGTAATAAAAAACGCATTTCATGCCCTAGTATTTTTGAATTACGGAGGCAATAATGCGTTTGATTTTGTTGTATTTTTTTGCTCGATGCAGCTACCGTCTAAACAAATCCCCGCCCACGCAGTCTATTGCAACAATAAGAGGGAAATCCTCAAGCTCCAGCTGCTTTACAGATTCGCAGCCTAAATCCTCAAAGGCTATAACTTTGCAGCTTTTAACACACTTGCAGGCCAGCGCACCTGCGCCTCCTATGGCGCAGAGATACACAGCCCTGTTGCGTATTATATCCTCTGTCACTGCTGTGCTGCGTTCGCCCTTGCCTATCATGGCCTTTAGGCCTAAATCTAAGAGCTGAGGTGCGTAAGGGTCCATTCGGCCTGAGGTGGTAGGGCCGCAGGAGCCTATAGGCAAGCCCGCAGGTGTGGGGGTAGGCCCTGCATAGTATATGGCCGCAGAATCCAGCTTAAAGGGCAGAGGCTCACCCGCCTCCAAAAGCTCCTTAAAGCGTTTGTGTGCGGCGTCTCTTGCGGTGTAAACCGTGCCTGAGAGCAGGATTTTCTCCCCTGCCCGCAGCTTGACGGCCTCATTTGCTATATTTGAGATGTGTATCTTTTTGATGCCTTGTGTTAAGCTGCTCAAATTAGACCTCTTTGTTTAAGTTGAAAGTTGAAAATTGAAAATTGAAAATTTAGGTGAATTTGCTGCGCAAATTTTGATTAATAAAGTAGTTTAAGCTTAATTTATAGCGGGAATTGCAACAGGGTAACCTCTAACCCCCAACATCTAATATCTAAAATCTACCCTCTAGTGGCTCTTCTTTGCACGGGCACTACTCTGGCCTTTCGCCGCTCTGTTACCTGTGCGGTTCTTGCCCTTTTAACGGGCACGGGCACGGCCTTTGTCTCGGCCAACAGCGGGAAGCTCTCGCTCTCGCTGTTTTGAGTTAGAGGTGAATTGGCAAACCAATCGGGGTCTGAGGTGTTTTCTGAAAAGCCTGTTATAGGCTCTTGCTCAAAATCGGGAGCGGGTGCAAGCTCTATTTCGGGAATATTGTTATTGTCAATTATGCTGGAAGCGGGCACAGCGGGCTCTTCAAAGCGTTGGGGCAGCTCAATTTTACTCTCTATGACAGGCGGAGACGGGGGGATAGTGGGGCTTGTATTCTCCATAACATCGGTTAAAATACGCAGCTCGTCCATAACCTCGCCGTCAGAGGTTGCGTCCCCTGCTATGCCCCTGTAGGCGTTAATGCGGGAGCTCATAACCTTTGCCGCAGAGCTGGTTATAAGTGTAGAGCCGCTGTTGGAATCCGGCACATAGTAGCTCACGGGGCTTGTTATTATATCACGGGCGGCCAAGCGCAAAAGCTGGTCTACCTCGCTTTGAATATCCGCCGCAGAGCTGGGCTTTTCTTGAGTGACCTCATTTTTAACCATAACCATATCGTTAATAGTGCCCACTAGGGAGCTGTTAACCATATCAAGGCGGTTTTGAAGCTCGCTTAAAAGGCCATTAAGATTCTGGCGCACGTTGAGTATATCCTGCCTAAAGCCGGCAATTTCCTTGCTGGCCTTGCGGGAAATATCGCTAAAGCGGTCTCTGCCGCTCTCCAGTGCTTCTGATGAGTGCTTGGGGTCAAAGGCATAGCCCTCGGCATTGCGCAGCTCATTTTCTTTGTGGGCAAGCTCGGCCTCCTTGCGCTTAAGCTCACGTATTGTGGCTTGAAGGGAGCTTCGCTCTGCCAGCATGGCCTCCTTTTCACGGGAGAAATCCTCCTGCAAGGCATCAAAGCGCAGGTCTACATCACGCTTGCTGTATCCAAATATACCAAATTGAAAACGGTCGCCCTCAGGCATTTTAAACCCCTCCCCTCATGCAAATATATCAATCCAACTGTATTATATCAATGTTGTAAAAAAAATGCAAGTATTAAATGGCTGAATGCCATGCAAAATTTTTATTTTATTGCAATTGCTACAATAAGTATGTTATAATTTTGGTTAAAAGGACAACAATATTTTAAAGAGAGACAAAAAAATTAAAAATAATACAAGAAAGGGACGCGGGAACCCCCGCAAAATATTCTTATAATGTTTTGTTTGCGGGTTCTCTGACACATGGCGATTGCATGGAAAAAGGAAAATTTTTAGCGGTATTTGACCTTGACGGCACACTTAATCAAACCCACCTATTTTCTGTTCCTGCACACAGGCAGGCCTTGGAGGAAATGGGATTTCCTCCAAAAACCGATGAGGAAATTATGAACACCTTTGGCATGATAGCCGCAGATTATCTCAAGGTGCTGCTGCCCGAGGGCAGCGAGGCTGTGGGCAGGGAATATCTACACAGAGTGGCCGTTTTGGAGTATGAGTTTATAACAAGCACAGGCAAGGCTTACGAGGGCGTTCCTGAGCTGCTGGACGCCCTTAAAGCCAGAGGCTTTAGCACGGCGGTGTGCTCCAACGCCTCTCACAGATACATCAGCTTTGTGCTTAATGCGCTGGGTCTTGCCCAAAAAATTGATTACATACAGCCCATTATAGACGGCATGACTAAGGTTGAAACACTGGGCGTGCTGCTAAAGCACGTTGCTCCGGCTCATGCTGTAATGGTGGGAGATACCGCATATGATATAAAGGCAGGGACAGAAAACGGCTTGCCAACCATAGGCTGCCTTTATGGTTTTAGGCCATGGGAGCTGGATAAGGCAAGCTTTACCGTTAACACGCCCTTAGAGGCACTGCCTATCATTGAGGAGATAAGCAAAAAATTGCATAATTTTTAAAATCATAAAGCAGAGCAAAAAGCAAAAACTAAATCCGATGTCATATTGGCATCGGATTGGAGTTGTTATACTTTGAAAAAAATAATATCAAAGAACATATCTGTTCTTGCGGTATTTACCTTATTGCTGTTTACTCTAGGCTCATGCGGAAGCACAGATAAGGCCGTATCAAGCGGCTCTGCTGAGTCAGGTACAGAGCTTTCAGAGCAGCCCCCGGCGGTAGATGCAGCTGTTCAGCCGGAGAAAGCAGTTAGCTCAGCAGAAGCTGCACAGCCCACAACCACGGCAAAGGCTGTTACCCTTGATGATATTTCCTCCCTGAACAACGAGAAGAAGGGTTATGGACAGGGCAAAGAGGTGGACAGCGCAAACCGTCCAACAGGCGCAACCATGCTGCAAAGCAAATATGGTAAATACGACGCTATTTTCATAGCTCCTGCCGAAAAGAACATCTGCCTAACCTTTGATGAGGGCTACGAAAACGGATATACTGCAAAAATTTTGGATGTGCTTAAGCAAAAGGAGTGCAGCGCAGTTTTTTTTGTCACAATGGATTACGTAAAGCGCAATCCCGAACTTATAAAGCGCATGATAGACGAGGGGCATGTAGTGGGTAACCACACCGTGCACCACCCTTCTATGCCGACTATTACAATTGAAAAGGCCAAAAACGAGATACAGGAACTGCACGACTATGTGGAGAAGGAGTTTGGCTATAAAATGACGCTGTTCAGGCCGCCTATGGGTGAATACTCAGAGCGTACGCTGGCGATAACGCAAAAGCTGGGCTACAAAACCATATTCTGGAGCTTTGCCTATGAGGATTGGAAAACAGACAATCAGCCTGACAAGGCCACGGCCTTAAAGAAAATCAAGTCTTGCACACATGACGGCGCAATATACCTGCTTCATGCGGTTTCTTCCACCAACACCGCCATTTTAGGCGACGCAATAGACTATTGGCGCAGCGAGGGCTACAAGGTGAGCGGAGAGCTTGGATAATGTATAATTGATAATGTATAATGCAAAATTAATGTGATTTGCTGCGCAAATTTTGATTAGAAGTAGTTTTGTTTTTAAATAAAGCTCTGTCTCCTTTTTTAGGTAGACAGGGCTTTACAGCATATTAATTTGCATGCGTCATTGCAAGCACCGCTGCGCAATTCCCCTCTTCGGAGGGGCATTCTTCCGCCCTGTAGGCGGAAGACCGGGTGGTTTTTGCGGGCGCACTACTCTTTTGATTTATGAATTTTGGAGCGTGGGGTTTGCTTTTTTAGCTTTTAGGTTTTGTGCTCGCTCTCAATTAGGTTTAATTTAAAGTGTTTGCGGACGTATAAACCACCCCGCCCCTGCGGGGCACCCCTCCGTTGAGGGGAATGATGTTCTTTTAAATTTGCGCAGCAAATTCACCGCCATAATGTATAATTCATTATGAATTATACATTAAAAAACTTTCAACTGCCACTAACCCCCGTGTCAAACGAAATCCTGCCTGTCAGCCGGCTCATTTGCTCATTGCTTGAAAGAGCCTTGCTATAATCTGTTATAAACAAAACAGCCTCATTTACTGCATCCTCAAACAGCTCAAAAAAGCTTGTTGTATACACGGCCTCAGGTGCAAGTGGGTTGCTCCATTCAAGATTGCCTATGTTGGCATAATCCCACTCTGGCCCCTCTGTTATGCCCCTTAGCTGCACAGAGAAAGCACCCTTCATTTTTAAGAGCTTTTCGGCAAATTCCACCATGGGTTTTTTAATCATGCCCCTGTTGTTAAGCAGTCCGAACATCCGGAGCAAATCGGGATAAAGCCGCTCTAAAGCGGCTGTGCTCGGTTTTACTCCAAAGCGGTGACGCAGTACATACCCATAAAAATCAGGCAAAAAGGCCTTTAACTCCCTTGACTGGGGTATGGCCTTTTTTAGGTTGAAATCCACTGGAGTTAAGCCTAAAATTGAACGCAGCAGGATAATATCAAGTGAGCTTTCAATTTGCACGTGGATATTGTAGGTTTTTGGGTAAATCTCCAGCTCCTCCAATTGCTTTATGCCGGCATTTACAAAGGGATGCGCCGTTCTGTCCAATATATAATGCGCCGCCATGCCATATTGATATGAAAGGCTTATCTGGGTCAGAGCAGGCTCTGTGTTTTCATAGTTACGCATAACCTCAAACAGCAGGGAAGGGTCTTCCCTGTGAAGTCTGCTGCCATAGGGAATCAGCTTTTCGCCTCTATCCCAGGGGAAGAAGCGGTGATAAAAGAAAATATCCGGCCCCTGTGAACCCCACAGAAGGGCGGTTTTGTCTATGCTTTTAAATTCAGGCTTTTTGCTAAGAGCGTCAAATACGCTTTGAGCAAAAAGATAATGGCTTATAATTCCGGGCATTGTTGTGTCTCCCTTATCATAATTACTAACAGTTTTATCATACACTTAAATTATGAATAAATCTAGCGGGCGGCTATTGCCAACAGAGCATCTCTATTTACTCACTTGTTTGTAAGGGCAGACCTATGTGTCTGCCCAAAGACGGACACTATATGGTAATCTGGGCAGACACTTAGGTCTGCCCCTACCACTTTGTAGAGAGGCTCAAGCTATAAGGGGGCGTTTACTCATGCTTAACAAACAGCGTCTTAAGCACATTTTAACAGGGCTTGGAATCCTGCTGTTCTGCCTTGCCGTTGTTGTATATCCCAAGGAGGTTTCACTCTCTGTGTATCAGGGCTTGGAGGTGTGCACAACTATACTCATACCCTCGCTGTTTCCTTTCATCTTTCTCTCTCTGTTTATTGTAAAAAGCGGCTTTGCAGAGCTTATGGGCAGGGTGTTTGAGCCGGTGTTCAGGCGTATATTCAAGCTGCCGGGGAGTGCCTGTGCGGCTGTTTTTACCGCCCTTGTGGGGGGGTACCCATCGGGAGCGCAGGCGGTTGCAGAGCTGTATAAGGAGCAGCAGCTAAGCCGCAGTCAGGCGGAGCGTATGCTGCAGTTTTGTGTTTGTGCGGGGCCTGCTTTTCTTATAAGCACATTGGGCATTACCTATTTTAAAAGCGAGAGGCTGGGCGTGCTGGTGCTCTGTGCACAGATAGCCTCTGCGCTTATTCTGGGGCTGATAAGCGGCTTTTTGGCAAAAGACGAGCCTCAGCTCAAGCCAAGGGCAAGGCGAGCTAAGCGGCTTTCTGTGGCCGAGAGCTTTGTTACAGCCGCAAGGGGGACTTCCTCTGCGCTGCTCTCGATTTGCACCTTTGTGGTGCTGTTTTCTGTCATTCTATGTGTGCTTGAAACCTCAGGGATAGAGCGGCTTGCAGCACATTTGATAATGTCCCTGGGCGCACCGGAGGCCGCCGCACATGCCCTTATGCCAAACCTGCTGGAGGTGACTAACTCCCTTGCAGAGGCTGTGCCCGCAGGTCTGCCCTTTGCGGCGTTTATAACCTCCTTTGGAGGGTTTTGCGTGCATTTTCAGGTGTATTATTTCACAGCTTCAATTGGCATTTCCAAGCTAAGATTCACCCTGTTCAGGCTGTTCCACGGGCTTTTAAGCATGGCCTTAACCGCCCTCCTTCTGCCCTTTATAATGGCAGATACAGCTGCATTTGTGCCTCTGGACAGCACAGTGCCCCTATCTATGCCCAACCCCGCAGGCTCGGCGGCCTTGATTCTTCTGTGTGCGGTAACGGTGCTGCTTGTTCCGGATTTTGAGCAGAGAGAGAAGGGAGTGGAAGGGTAAAGCTTGAATTAGATGATTTATCACCAAACAAGAATAGCTATGCTTAAAAACAAACAAATTAAAAAGCTAGGAACAGGAAGAAATACAAAGTATGTCAAAAACTCTTATCTATAATTGCTAAAAATTAGTAGATTTTTGCTTGAAATTGTCTTGTTTTGCAATGAATTAAGTATTGACAAATGGCGCATTACTTGTTATAATAATGGTGTATAAATTTTAATATGACTAATAGGCTTTTTGCCAAAAATCAGGGGGAGATTTTTGACACTAGCTTCTGTAATTGCGTGGCAACTGTTTACAGAGCTAATAAAGCCTGAATGTGAGGGTGCTAATGCTCAAAACCAGAGCATTTCAGCTCTTTTTCGCATATTCTAAAAATAAAGCTTGAGGGTGCTTGGAGAATAATTTGAATGAAAGGGAAGTGCAGTCAATCACGTTTTGTGTGTTTGGGTGATGTTGACTGCGTGGTGCGGCTATGAAAAAGCTAGTAGCATTATTTTTGGCAGCAATAATAACAGTATCAAGTATAATGACCTTCCCCGCCTATGCAGCGGGGGAGGTCTACCTTGTTCAGGGTAAGAGCAAGGAGGATATAGTTAAAAGATATTTAGAGCTGCTCCCTGATATACAGGGCTTTTCGGCCTATGCGGTTGAGCCTAAGGACACAGTGCCCTATTCTGCCGGTAAAATTGAGGAGAATACAAAGCTTAACGGCCTTAAGGTTCTCAATTTTTTAAGGTATCTTGCCGATGTTGGCGACGATATAAGCCTTATGGAGGCTGCGGATGTCGCATATACCAACATCCAAAATGCCATGCTAATAAATGCTGTTAACAATCAAATTGCCCATATGCCGGAATGGCCGGAGGAAATGAGCGAAGCAATGTTCTACAGCGGTGCAGAGGCTGCAATTAACGGCAATATCACCATGGAGTCAAACTACTTCCCGTCTACCCCTTTTGATGATGTAATGGTAAATGCTGTTACAGCCTTTCTTGACGATTCCGACGAGGGCAACTTTGACCGCTTGGGGCACAGACGTAAGGCACTAGACCCAACCATGCGCACCACCGATTTTGGTGCGGCAAATTCAAGTACACCCTCCCTGTGGGGATATAATACATATGTAGGCATGGTTACCTCCAACTCTAAAAGGGACCTCACACGCAGCAAGGATGCTGTCTATTGGCCTGCAACAGGCTACTTCCCATTTGACTTCTTCTCTGCTCAGCAGGCGTGGAGCGTCTCTCTTGAGGGCTACGATATAGACCAAACCGAGTCTGTTAAGGTCACCTTTACAGACACCGCTACAGGCACTAAAGAGATTATGAACGCCTCTCAGGGCGAATTTACAGTTAATACAGGCACCTACGGCAGCATGGATTACTGCGTAATCTTCCGTCCAAACGGTGTAGAGGTTAAAAACAACAGCTCCTATCATGTTAAGATAGAGGGGCTTGTTCCTCTTACAAGCTCACACAAGCCTGCCACTATAGAATATGATGTCTCCTTTTTCAGCCTTTCTGAGGTAGGACGTGCGGTTAACTTTTACCTCTCACCTGCAAAGCTTATAGGCAACGGCACTCAGGCCGTAACCGTTACTGCCCTTGATAACAGCGGCACGCCCCTGCCTAATATAGACGTTACACTTAACACAGGTGAAACAGGCAAAACAAATGCAAGCGGCGTTGCAAGCATACAGGTTTCGGTTAGCGCACCCACAAAGCTTATTGCAATGTCCAACTCGTTTATTAAAAACGGCGAGTACTTTCAGCAGGGTGTTACACGCACTCCGGCGGATATATTTGTACCAATGGCGGTAACGCTGCCTTACTTAAATGTCTCAGAGGTATATCCTATGTCCAGTGTGAGATGGGAGCCCCCGGGATATTCCAGCATTTACGAATTTGATGCCCATGAGGGCAAGGTGCTGTATCTGTGGTCCTCAGACGGCGCACCATATTACACCACAAGAATTTATCTGCTAAATGCAAACGGCGAGGTTGTGGCCTCTACTCCATATCAAAGCGATGCCAGAATCTATTACAGAGTGCCCTCAACTCAAAAGTATTATGTTGTTACTTCCCAGAGCAGAGCCATGTACGGCTATAGCCACGGCGTATTTTTAAGAGAGCTTGAGTTTAACAGCATTGATATTTACTTCCCAGAGAGCCCAATGAACCTGCTTAAGGGCGAAAGGAAGAGCCTTAGCTACAGCACATATCCCGAAAATGTCACATTTGAAAGCAGCTGGAGCAGCTCAAATTCAAACGTGGCGGCAATTCAAGCAGACGGCAGGATTCTGGGTAAAAATGCAGGCACAGCAGTTATTACCCTGAGCACCTCTTTCGGCGAGACCTTCAGCTTTAACGTAAATGTCTCAAATACAGCCTATGTAGCCCCTACAGGAGTGACTATAACGCCGAATAATCCCAGCATATTTGTAGGCAAAACACAGCAGCTAAGCGCAGCTGTTGCGCCTAATAATGCTACATATAAAAGTGTTACATGGAGCTCCTCTAACACAGGCATTGCAACAATTAGCGAAACCGGCCTTGTAACAGGCAAGGCTCAGGGCACTGCTGTTATTACAGCAAGGACAGTAGACGGCAATGTTGTTAAAACTACAACCGTTACAATAAAAAATGTAGACCCAACAGGGGTTACTATAGCAGGTGCAGCCACACGCACAATAAATGTTGGGGATGAACTGCAGCTTGACATAACCGTTGCTCCCACAGATGCAACCATTAAAACCTTGGCCTTGAGCATAAGCAATAACGAAATAGTCAGCGTTTCGGCGGCGGGCAAGGTTAAGGGCTTAAAGGCGGGAACAGCTGCCATAACAGTTAAAACAGTTAACGGCAAGACTGCGAAGGTTACAATCACGGTTAACAACGTGCCTCCAAAATCAATTACCCTAAGGGCATCTGCAACAACCATAGGCTTGGGAGAGACCTCTCAAATTACTGCAAGCATTTTGCCGGCAAACACAACCATTAAAACATTAACGTGGAGCTCCAGTAATACGGCGGTTGCAACCGTGGATTCAAACGGCAAGGTAACAGGCTTGCGCCCGGGTACTATTAGGATTACAGCAAGCACTGCCGCAAATAACGGCAACATTAAAAATTATATAGACATAAGGGTAACAGGAACGCTGCCCACAGGCATAAGCATTGCAGGCGCAAACCCCCGTACCTTGACAATAGATACGTCCACTAAGCTAAGTGCAACTATAACTCCAAGCACTGCCACAAATAAAACAGTAACCTGGAGCTCCGATAACACAGCCATTGCAACGGTGGATTCAAACGGCAATGTGTATGCAAAGGCTGTTGGAGAAACCTATATAAAGGCCACCAGCTTTGTCAGCACCGTCAACACAAAAATCAAGCTTGTGGTTAGCCCCATACAGGCGCAGTCTCTGGCCTTTATTAACCCTCCCGCTACTATAGGCGCAACCGAGAGCGAAGTGCTGCAGGTTGCCTTTACTCCTGCAAACACTACAAATAAGAACCTAACCTGGAGCAGCTCAAATACCAGTGTTGCTAGGGTGGATTCTACAGGCAGCGTTACAGGGCTTAGCATGGGCACAGCCATGATAACGGCCAAGGCTTCAAACAATGTGACTATCTCAACCGTTATAGAGATAGTAGAAATAAAGCCATATTATATGGATCTTTTAAATGAGAATCCTATTTCACTTGCGCCGGGCTCTGTTGTACAGCTGCTGGTGCAGTTTTACCCCGAGAACACAAGCAACAAGGGTGTTACTTGGAAGACCAATAAGCCCACCACAGCCACAGTTGATGAAAATGGACTTCTTACCATAATTGGTGCAACAGGAACAGCAACTATAACCTGCACCGCAGATGCCACAACTGCATCAGGGGGCACATTAAAGAAATCAATTGCGGTTAATATTGAGTCCTTCCCGCCAACTGCAATACAGATTACAAACGGCGATTCCAGCCTTTTCCCCGGGGAGACGCTGGCTTTAGATGTCGCCTTTACTCCGGCATATACTAATATTAAGTCTCTTACATGGAGCTCCTCCAATGAGGCCGCTGCAACCGTGGATTCTGCCGGTGTTATAACTGCGGTAGGAGAGGGCATTGCCAACATAACTGCGCTAAGCTCCAACGGCCTAAGCAGCACTGCTGCAATAACCGTTACTATACCGCCGAACACTCCAGTGCAAAGCCTTAGCATAAACAAAACAGAGCTGAGCACCACTCTTAAGGTAGGCGAGGAGCAAGCCTTAAGCACAGTTATTCTGCCTGTGTACGCAACTGATAAAGCCGTAATATGGAGCAGCGATAATCAGTCTGTGCTGACTGTTGACCAAGGGGGCAGGGTTCAAGCCGTAGGCAAGGGCAAGGCCAACATCACAGTTAAAACAGCCGACGAACAGCATGAGGACACCATAGAATTAACTGTGGTAGTTATGCCCGCACAAATACTTATCTCTGGCAGAGAGAGCATTGATATAGGCGAGGAGCTGGAGCTGTATGCCGCTGTTCTGCCTGAAAATGCAGATTTTAACAGCATCACTTGGAGCATTGACAAGCCCGAGCTGCTTAGCTATGATTCTGAAACAGGCTTGTTTACAGGCCTTGGTGAGGGAACTGCTGTTATAACGGCCTCCACGGCCAACGGCGTGAGTGCAGAGCATTCAGTTACAATTGTGTTCGTCCCCACCCAGAGCATGGAGATAATCAAGGATGAGCTGCCCGCAGTTTTGGGCGTTGATAGCTGGCAGCAGGTCAGCATAGGGCTCCTGCCTCTTAATGCCTCTGATAAAATAATAGTCTGGAGCAGCTCCAACGAAGAAGTGCTAACAGTTGACGAGACAGGCGCAGTGTTTGCAGTCTCAAATGGCACGGCCACCATTCATGCAAGAACTCCCGATGGGCAGTTTGAGGATTCTGTTGAATTTACCGTAATGCTGCTGCCCTCCAGCGTAGAAATAACAGGCGCAACGGACATAAATGTCGGAGATAAGCTAACTCTTACCGCCGAGGTTTTGCCTGAGGACGCAGACGACAAGAGCATTGAATGGAGCGTTGACAATGAAGAGGTGCTCCGGATAGATGACGCTCAAACAGGTGAGTTCACAGCCCTAAGCGAGGGCATAGCAATAGTTACAGCCCGTGCGCTTAACGGCGAGTGGGATACTCACACGGTGCTTGTAAATGCGGTTTCTCCCGAGAGTGTGAGCATAAGCAACGAGGAGCCTCCCGCCAGCCTTGAAATAGGCGGGGAATATCAGCTATATGCTTTAATCCAGCCCGAAAATACAACGGATAAATCTCTTGCATGGAGCAGCGATAATGAGGCTGTTCTGAGCGTAGATCAAACAGGTAAGGTTACGGCAATAGGCCAAGGAAAGGCAAAAATTTATGTTAAAACAGCAAATGAGGAGCACGAGGCATACATTGAATTTACGGTGCTCCTGTTGCCGGAAAGCGTTGAAATAAGCGGTCTTAACGTAATTGAGGTGGGCGGAGAGCTTGAGCTGACAGCCACAGTGCTGCCCTCAAACGCAGATGACACCAGCGTGACATGGAGTGTGGACGAACCGGAAATACTCAGCTACAACGAGGAAACAGGCAAGTTCACAGGCGAGAGCGCAGGCACTGCCGTGGTTACGGCGGAGACGGTAAACGGCCTCAAAGCCAGCCACTCTGTAGAAGTTGGGGAAATTGCCGCCCAAAGCATTACCATAGATTTTAAAAATAATGTTGTAAGCACACTATCAGTTGGTGACACATATAAGCTTAGCGCAACAGTTTTGCCCGAAAATGCAGCCGACAAAACCGTTATTTGGAGCAGCGAGGACAGCGAGGTTGTAACTGTTACCGAAAATGGATTGGTGCGTGCGGTTGGCGGAGGAAGTGCAAAGGTTTACGCCCGAACCGCTGACGATGAGTTGGAGGATTGGGCTGAGTTTACGGTAAATCCTATCCTCGCCGAGAGCATAACAATAGAAAAAACCGAGCTTCCCGCCAGCTTGGAAATAGGCGAAGAAATAGAGCTTTTGGCCGAAATCCAGCCGGAGAATGCCACGGATAAAACAGTAATCTGGCGCAGCGAAAATGAGGAGATTTTGGCGGTTGATTCCATCGGAAAGGTCACCGCAATCGGCCAAGGGACGGCGAAAATCTACGCCGAGGCCCAGGG
>JAISYX010000136.1 GCA_031269595.1 Oscillospiraceae bacterium | reverse complement strand
AAACTGGCGATTCTATCAACGGATACCTCATTGCCGCAGCTCTTCTGCTGATTTCTGGAGTTCTTGTTCTTACTATTGTTGTTCGTAGGAGGAAGAGGAAGGTTTAAGGTAGGTTTAAGGTAGGTTTAAGCTCGGGCTCTTGATTTACACTTTTTTCCAATTTAATTTGTTCTTGCCCCGATGAATTTCGGGGGAAGACAAAGCTTAACCCCGCACAGAGTATTCTGAACCGAACCAGTAAAAACGGACAATAGACAAAACCCCCTAATGTAGGTATAATAAAACTACATTAGGGGGTATTGCTATGCCAAGAAAGAATACGGCATTACGCCGTCAATGTCAAGATGCGGTAATTGCTATGACAACGCAATGGCTGAAAATTTCTTTGGTATTCTCAAGTCGGAATGTATCAATCGCCAGAAAATCAAAGATTTTTCCATGGCAAAATCTTTGATTGAAGATTACATACACTTTTACAACCACGAACGAATCCAGCTAAAGACAAGACCGTCTCCTCTGGAATTGCGAAGACAGTCTGCTTAATTTCTCTTTCCCTGCATTAGGGGGGGCTTTTGTGCAGTCCGTACAATCTGGGGCAGTTCAGTTTAAAAATTCCCCTCCCTCGGAGGGGTGTCCCGCAGGGACAGGGTGGTGAATACGTCCGCAAACGCTTAAGATTAACACTAAATCAAGAGCGAGCTCAAAAGCCAAAAAGCTAAGCACCACGCACCAAAATTCAAAGATCAAGAGCCTCCCTGCCCGCAGAGACCACCCTGTCTTCCGCCTACAGGGCGGAAGAATGCCCCTCCGAAGAGGGGAATAGGCTTGCGAGGAAATAGGAAAAATGCGAGAAACAAGAAAATACAGAGCATTGCCATACAATCCCAAACTTAAAGAAAGAGCAAAAGAATTAAGAAAAGCTGGTAATTTGTGTGAAGTTCTAATGTGGAATCAACTAAAATCTAATCAATTCAAAGGATATGATTTTGATAGACAAAAAATTATTGGCAATTACATAGTTGATTTCTATAGTGCGAACCGTGATGTAGTAATTGAAATTGACGGTAGTTCGCATGACAATAAAGTTGAATACGATGAAGAGAGAGATCAGTTTCTCAACAGCTTGGGGCTGAACATTATACATATCGCAGCACGTGATGTATTGCAAAATTTAGATAGCGTAATGAGTTATTTAAATCGGCATCCGTTTTTTAACAAATAATGGGTAAATTAAAACCCCCTCAACGCCGCCCGTTCTAATCCAACAGGCGGCGTTATACTTATTAACAAACTCTTTGTTGACATTCCACCCCTCAGCATAGTATAATAAAGGCATTAAGCATGGGCTTTAACAGTTTTTAAACTTAGTTAATAATAGTGTGTCGGGAGCTGTCCATAAACTCCCGTGCGCACAGTTTGTGAGGATTCAAACACTATGGATCAAAGTCTTGTCAGGCTGACTAATCAGGAAGCTATAATAGATACCCTGCGAAAGAAGGGGCCTACCTCCCGCACAGACCTTGCAAAGGAGCTGGATATTTCCAACCCCAGCATCTCCAAAAACATTAACTCTCTTATGAAAAAGGGCATGGTGTGCGAGGGCGAGCCCGTTGCCACAGAGATTGGCCGCAAGCCCGTCATGCTCACCTTTAACCCCGATTGCCTAAGCGTTGCCGCCGTTGACTTCTCCGGCACAGAGATACGCCTTTGCATAAGCAATTTGGTTGGCAGGGAGCTAAAAGGCAAAATTATAAAGGGCAGCGAGGACTTTCAGCCTGAGGATATTCAGCGCACAGTAAACGAGCTGGAGGCTCTGGCGACGGGAGTTAAGCTGAGTGCCCTTTGCGTTAGCGTTCCAGGGCATTTTAACCCCTCAACAGGGGCTGTGTTGTACGCAAATCGCTTTAAAAATTGCGCAGAGATAAACCTCAAGGAGCTGTTTGAAAAGAGCTTCAAGAGCCTCCCTCTGCTTATACACAACGATGTCAAGCTGGCCGTTAGCGGCGAGCAGGAGTTTGGCCATACAAATAACACGCAAAACCTGATGTATGTCAATGTAGGCGTAGGAATAGGTGCAGGCCTGCTGCTGGACGGCAAGCTATACGAGGGCAGGAACGGCTATGCGGGCGAGATTGGCCAGATGGTCAGCGGATTTTCTTCCAACGAAGAGGGGCAGACCTTTGAGCAGCTTGCCTCTACCTCTGCTCTTATTAAGCGTGTTCAGGCCGCATACAATGCTCAGGAGGGCGACGCAGATGAAATAACCCTCAAGCAAATAGCACTTGCGGCGCAAAACGGAAACGAAATCTGCCTGCGTGAGATAAGCAGCTCCGCTAAGCTTCTGGGGCGTATGCTTTACAACATCAACTCCACTCTGGATTTGGATATGATTATTATAGGCGGCGGGGCTAAAGAGCTTGGCGAAATCTATTTAAGCGAGCTAAAGCAAATTATAGGCAGTGCTCCCAAAACAGGGAACATCGCTGTCAGATACAGCACTGTCCCTAATAATGAGCTTATGGGTGCAATAAGCGTGGCCTCTCGCATTGCCCTGCAAAAGGCCATAGAATTAACCGAAAAGGAGTGGCTTAAATGGTTAAACACATAGTCATGTGGAGCTTTAAGGATGAGCTAAGCCCTGAGGAGAGGCATGCAACTGCACTTAAAATCAAGCAGGGGCTGGAGGGCCTTGCGGGCATAGTACCCGGACTCCTTGAGGTCAAAGTGCACACGGAGCTGATACAGGGCTCAACGGCAGGCCTGCTTCTGGATACCCTATTGGTAGATGCGGACGCTCTGGAGGCCTATCAAACACACCCTGAGCACCTTAAAATAAAGGATATTGTGCAGCCCGCAACCAAGCAAAGACTTGCTGCGGACTATGAAGCTTGAAAAAGCACCGAGAAATGACGCAGGAAGCCCAGCAAAATATTTTTCACGATATTTTGTGTGCGGGTTCTCTGACACATGGTGTCAAATATATTAAATGGAGGTTATTTACCATGCAAGTAAAAGGTATTGAAATCACAAGAAAGACTATCCCGCCCCTAGACCCTGAGTTTATCTCCACCTACTCCTTCAGCGAGGCTTTTGAGGCTTCCGCCAAGGAGGGCACGCCTCTTATCATCGCTTTAGAGCGTGACGGTGGCCAAATCTCCCGTGTAGAGACTAAAATTCACGGCACACCTGAGTTTAAAGAGGCCGATTTGCTCTATGTAGAGCGCACCGTTAAAATGCTGCTGTTTGCAGCCGGTGGATTTAAGGTTTACATATGCGGCAACGACGAGCTGGCAGGTGAAATCAAAAGGATTTATTCACCTGAGGGCGAAAGAGCCTTTGATTTTAACTTCATGGAGACAGTTTACGAGCAGCCCTTTGAGGTAATTAGTCTGCCCCTTGACAAGGCACCCGCTGAGTTCTCCTCTCCTAAATCTATAGGCGGCAACAACACAGGCTGCCGTATAGGCTTTGACGCAGGCGGAAGCGACAGAAAGGTCTCTGCTGTGCAGGACGGCAATGTAGTTTATGATGAAGAGGTTCTTTGGCTTCCAAAGCAGAACACCGACCCTCAGTATCACTTTAACGAGATTGTAACAGCCTTTAAAACCGCTGCCTCACACCTGCCAAGGGTTGACGCAATAGGCGTCTCCTCCGCAGGTATATATGTGGATAACCGCACCATGGTGGCCAGTCTTTTTAATGTGGTAAGCCCTGAGGACTTTGAGGCTCAGGTTAAGGATATTTACACACGTGCCGCCAAGGAGCTGGGCGATGTGCCTATCAATGTGGTTAACGACGGTGATGTCTCGGCTCTTGCAGGGGCAATCACATTGGAGGACAACGAAATTTTGGGCATAGCTATGGGCACAAGCGAGGCTGTGGGCTATGTCAATAAAGAGGGCAACATCACAGGCTGGCTAAACGAGCTTGCCTTCTGTCCTGTGGACGTGGGCGCAGATAAGGCCATAGACCAGTGGCCGAATCAGCTGGACTGGGGCTTGGGCTCACAGTATTTCTCTCAGGATGCGGTAATACGCCTTGCACCAAAGGCAGGAATAGA
Source organism: Oscillospiraceae bacterium (assembly GCA_031269595.1). Classification (GTDB taxonomy): domain Bacteria; phylum Bacillota; class Clostridia; order Oscillospirales; family Acutalibacteraceae; genus JAISYX01. Next base: position 1,790 of record JAISYX010000136.1, on the reverse strand, counting down.
GCTTGACCCCGAGCTAACTCTGGCCAAAAAGCTAAAGGCTGTGCAGGAGCTGATTGAAGCAGGCGACGAGAGACCAGTGGCCATCTTCCAAACCATAGGCGTATACTTTGCACATGCACTTGCCTATTATTCAAAATTCTATGATATAAAGCACATCCTGCTTCTTGGCAGAGTTTCCTCCGGCAAGGGCGGCGATATACTCATAGAGACAGCCAAAAAGGTGCTGGCGGAGGAGTTTCCCGCAGTTAACGCAAAGCTCTCTATAGACCTGCCAGACGAAAAGTTCCGCAGACTGGGGCAGTCTGTTGTGGCAGCGAGCTTGTAAGCTGAGAGTTGTTTTTTATATCGGCAAGTGGTTGCCTTGTTGTAGCTTTCAGTTTCAGCTTCGCTGTGTTTGTCTGATTTGTTAGTTTATGAAAAAGCCCCTGCCATGCGGCGGGGCTTTTGTATTATATAGGTACACTGTTGTAGTACAGCTCATCGGGGCAAATATCCTGCCCGTGCGGCCATTCTATGCTAAGCCCTGCGGGTTTTACAAGCTTGAAAAAGCTTGTATTTCTAAGCTATTCAAAAAGAGTTCCGATAATATAAGGCTTGACATCAAATAAGCGTTTTTCATTATTATCAAAGGTAACAAGCAGCAGATAATCGGGGCAGGGTTTAACCTGAACAGCCTTAGGGCGCAGCATAAAATCACCTCAATCCATATCATATACTCCTTCAAATTCGGAATATTTTGCATGAAAGTGTGGAGTGTGGTGACTTCCGTTTAGCTCTCTGTAAATATAAATTAAAATCCCGTAAAACGAAGAAATAATTGGCATTTAGCTTCCCCCTTATAGTTTATATATCTATTATATACCCACCATATCCAAAATGCAAACCCAGCCGCAGTGCAAAAACAACCCATTATAGTCTAAATGCTACAACAGCATGGCAAGCCTTAAAAAATTTTGTTACAGTACTGTTAAATTTAACTTGACTTTGTCATTTCTTTAGGGTATAATTAATAATAATAAAAGACAAAATAATAATAAAAATAACAAAAATACGTATTGCAAGAAAGGGGCATTGGAAATGTTAGAAGGATTATTACCAATTGGTTCTGTTGTTTTACTTAAAAACAGCACAAAAAGAGTTATGATTATCGGCTTCTGCCAAAAAAACGCAAATAAGTCAGAGGTTCAGCTCTGGGATTATGCGGGCATAGTGTTCCCCGAGGGTTATCTTGCTGCCGATAAGGTCTTTTTGTTTAACCATGAACAGGTAGAGAAGATTTACGCCTTAGGGTATCAAGACGAAGAGCAGTTTGTTTTTAAAGAGAAAATCGACAACATAGCTCAGCAGTTTAGAAAAGAGCAAAACTAATACTTTTAAGCCATACAGAGTATTTTCTGTATGGCTTTTTATCGCCATGAATCACTTGTTCAAAATAGACAAAAACCTTATATTTGCAATTGATAAAATTTATGCGTGAAAATGTCGTATTTTGCTTGTAATTGGCGGATAAAGGTGCTAGAATTAATTTTAGAGAGTTTATATAAAAATCAAAGTGACAATGTGAAAAGATAGGGTGCAGTTGTGCCAATTTAATTTCATGTTTGTTGGCTGTGCATCACATTAAAAACAGAAGGGGCTATAATGGCAAAATTCAAGCAAATTATCACGCAATTTCTCAAACCAATTCTCAAGCAAATTATTAATAAAATTCATTATCTAGCAAATAATAAGTGGAGTATATCAGCATTGGTCAGCAAGGCTAAGCCTGCAATGGTTGCCTTGGTCATTTA
>JAISYX010000064.1 GCA_031269595.1 Oscillospiraceae bacterium | reverse complement strand
TTTTCTCTTGCGATTTTCATACTCTATATCTGCAATGCTCATCTGATAGCTCATATTTTCCCTCCTAGCTTTTTATTCTATTATATCACACTTTTTCGTTTTTTTAAATCAGTGGTTACTTAGAGGCTAGAAGCTAGAATTTGCCCAGTCACAATCTTGCACGGGACGATGTCCATATCGTACCGTTTTTTCGAAATTTGCGGATATTTACGGCACGATGCGGACATCGTCCCCTACTGCTCCGTAACGGTTTAGATAATAATTTAACCTCAATTGAGCATCTCTAAAAAACCGTAGGGGCAGACCTATGTGTCTGCCCGAATTACCTTAAAATGTCCGTCTTTGGGCAGACACATAGGTCTGCCCCTACAAGCTAGGTTTTTATAGGCTTTCAACTTTCAATTTTCAACTAAAAAAAGGGGTGTGAACATTTATTATGATTGATTATACAGGGCTTAGCTGCCCCCATTGCGACGAAAAGTTTAACAAGGGCGATGATATTGTGGTGTGTCCCGAGTGCGGCGCACCGCATCACAGAGCCTGCTGGTTTGAGGAAGGGCAATGCTCCTTTAAGGTTTTGCATGACCCTGAGTTCGAGTGGAAAAGGCCGGAGGAGGCCGCTCCGCCGCCTGTTTTTGTGCAGGGGAATCCATTTGCTCCCGCATATCCCAACAGCTCAGAGGATACCCCGGGCAACGCTGAAAATCAAGCCGCGCCCCCTCCCCCTGGCGGACAGTTCCCCCCGCAAAATGGCCAGAGGCCAAACGGCCCTTTCTTTTTTAATATCTCTGCCCCTGCTGCAATGGGCATTAAAGAGGATGAGCTGATAGAGGGCATTACTGTAAAGGAGCTGCTAAAATTCCTTGGTGCAAGCAATGTTTATTACTATCTGCGTGCATTTTATAATATGACCAAGAGGGGCATAAGCATAAGCTTTAACTTTATGGCCTTTCTTTTTAGCGGCATTTGGTTCTTTTCAAAGAAGATGTATTTCATGGGCTGTGTTGCGGCAATGATTGTGGTTATACCAAACACAGTCGCAAGCGTGATTACTTACTTCTTTGTGCCGGCAAACGCTAACGAGAGTGCTGTCGTATTGGGTTTATCATCAAATATCCCCTTAACATACCAATCTATAATTTATCTTTTAGGCTTTGTTCAAATTGCTGCCATGATACTTTTCGGCTTATTTGCCAATAAGATGTATCTAAATCACTGTAAAAAGCAAATCAACGCCGCCCCTCCGGAGGAGGAAGACCGCAAGCTCTGGTTTATGCAAAAGGGCAGTGTTAATCTGCCTCTGGCCGCTTGCCTTTATATCTGTTATACAATATTTAAGCTGTATTTACCCACTCTTTTGAGTGCAGTATTTTAGTTAAGGAGTATAAGCCTATGAGAGTAACAAAAGCCGTAATTCCCGCCGCAGGCTTGGGCACAAGGGTTTTACCCGCCTCCAAGGCAGTGCCTAAGGAGATGCTGCCTATAGTGGACAAGCCAGCTATCCAATACATAGCAGAAGAGGCGGTTAAATCGGGCATTACCGACATTCTTATCATAACAAACAGGGGCAAGGAGGACATAGAAAACCACTTTGATCGCTCCCCTGAGCTTGAGCAAAGGCTGCTTTCAAGCGGCAAGGACAGTGTCCATGACAGTCTTGTGGAGCTCTCCCGCCTTGCGAATATCTACTTTTTAAGACAAAAAGAAACCCGTGGCTTGGGACATGCCGTTAACTGCGCACGCTCCTTTATTGGCGGCGAGCCCTTTGCGGTGCTCTATGGCGATGACGTGATAATAGGCGAAGACCCTGCCATAGGCCAGCTTTGCCGTGCCTATGAGGAATACGGCAAGGGCGTTGTCGGCATTAAGGAAGTGCCCAAGGAGGCCATTTACAGCTATAGCTCCTTAAAGGTTGAGCATTTGCATGACAATCTTTACAACTGCACCGATATGATAGAAAAGCCCGCAACAGACGCAGATGTCCTCTCTCTGTTTTCAATTTTGGGCAGATGTGTGCTGCCGCCAAATATCTTTGATATTCTGGATGAGACAAAACCAGGTGCAGGAGGCGAAATCCAGCTTACAGACGCCATGTGCACCCTTGCCCGCAGCGAGGGCATAATAGGCGTGGATTACACAGGCAAACGCTATGATATGGGCAACAAGCTGGGCGTTTTAGAGGCCACTGTAGAGGTTGCGCTTAAGCACCCCGAGGTGGGGGTTGGTTTTAGAAAGTACCTTGAAAGGTTGGTTGAAAATGGGTTCAATCCGCTTTAAGAAGGAGTATTTTAAAGGGCTGCTGCACAACAACCAGTTTGTTGTGTTGGCTTGTGTGTTTGGTGTCTCTTTTGTGCTGCAGCTTTTTATGTTTCCAAAAACAGGTGATGATTTTTTCTGGGGCTCAGACTTAGGTATTGATCAACTGCACAAGCTTTTTATTAGTCACAACGCTCGCCTTTTCAGCAACACGCTCAATATATTGTTGTTGAGGTGTTTGCCATTAAAAGCTTTGTTTAATGCGGCTGTTATTACTATTATCGTATATTTTTTAGTTAAGCTCTGTTTCTCAAAAGCTAATATATATATATATATATTAGCTGTCACGCTTGTGGTGCTTCTTGGCTCTGAAACTTTTATAGAGGTCATTGCTTGGCAATCCGGATTTGTAAACTATGCCCTTTCTGCTGCGTTTGATTTGGGATTTATTTATTTTGCTTTTGATTTTCTTAAAAAGCCTGAAAAATACGCAAATTTAAAGACAGCCGGTTTAATTGTGGCAATAACCCTTCCGGCACAATTTATTGTCGAGACATCCACTTTTTTTGTTGTAATTTTGGCATTAGGAACTAATTTATTGTATTTCAAGCGCACAAAGCGTTTTTCAGTACCTTTGATTGTTTGGTTTGCGGTTGCTTTTATATCGGCAGTGGTAAGTGTGTGTTTGCTTAAGTTTTATGTACAAGTTGATTTCCGCCCAACCGATTCATTAGAGACTATCTTAGTCAATACGCCTATAAAACAGCAGGTATTATTTATTTTCTATGTTTTTCAGTATCTTGTTTTGGATAATCTGTTTATATTCTTAAGCCTTTCTGCATTGATAGTTATCTTTGTTTTTCGGGATAATGCCAAGTTTTATAAAAAGCTTATATTGATAGCTACACCTGTTGTCTTTTCATCGCTATTGGTTGTAAATGCAATACGTCATCCCGCATATAAAAGGGATGATTTAATGGGAACTTTATTTGATAAGCTTATTGTAGGCGGATTAATGATTTCTTTTTTAGCCGCTATAGCGGTGTTTATGTACTGTTTATGCAAAATTAAAAGCAAATCTATAAAAAACAAATTGCTTGCTTTTGGGGCTATGTATGTCATTCATATTATTCCTATTATTGTTGTTCAATATGCCAGCTACAGGGTGTTCTTCCTAAATTATCTGCTATTGAGTTTAATCATCATTCACTTTGCTTCGTATATGTACAAGGAGGGAATGATAAAAATCCCATTATCAAGAATCAAGCTCTGCCTAATTCCTGTTTTTTTGATAACTGCCGTGTATTTGTTTGTATATTGCTATTCCAGCCGTGAATTTTATACAAGGCAAAAGTATATTTTAAACGAGGCAGCCAAGGGTTCAACAAACATACAGGTTCATGAATTAGCCTTTGGTAAGTATCTGCATAGCCTTATATCAGATACTTATTATGAAATCACCTACAAACACTACCTAAAAATAAACGAAAACACAACCCTCGAGGTTTTACCCGCAAAGCCCATATTTAAATAACTATGCATTTGGAGGATAGGCATGAAAAAACTACTACTAGGCAACGAAGCCGTTGCCCGCGGCCTTTATGAGGCCGGTGTGCATGTGGTTTCCAGCTACCCTGGAACTCCCAGCACAGAAATTACCGAATACGCAGCCGAGTATAACGAAATCTACACCGAGTGGGCACCTAATGAAAAGGTGGCCGCAGAGGCCGCCTTTGGAGCCTCACAGGCGGGCGGCCGCTCCTTTTGCGGCATGAAGCACGTGGGTTTAAACGTGGCCGCAGACCCGCTGTTTACAGCCTCTTACATAGGCGTTACAGGGGGCTTTGTCATTGGTGTGGCAGATGACCCGGGAATGCACTCCTCGCAAAACGAGCAGGATTCCCGCCACTATGCCATTGCCTCCAAAATGCCCATGCTTGAGCCCTCAGACTCTGCCGAGTGCAAGGAGTTTACCAAGCTGGCCTATGAGCTCAGCGAGCAATTCGATACCCCTGTGTATCTGCGCTTGGTTACAAGGATAGCCCACTCCCGCAGTCTTGTGGAGATAAACGAGAGGCAGGAGGTCGCCCTTAAGAAGTATGAGAAGAATCAGGCAAAGAACATCATGCTACCTGCCTTTGCAAGGCAAAAGCACCCAATTGTTGAACAGCGTACGCTGGATTTACAGGAGTACGCCGAGAGCTCAGCCATTAACAGGGTGGAGCTTGGCGGCACAGGTATAGGCATAATCTGCGCAGGCAGTGCCTATTGCTACGCCAAGGAAGCCTTGGGCGAGGAGGCCTCATATTTAAAATTGGGCATGGTTTACCCCCTGCCTGTCAAGCTGATTAAGGATTTTGCCGCTAAGGTTGAAAAGCTCTATGTTATAGAGGAGCTTGACCCTATTATTGAAAATCACTGCCGTCAAATAGGCGTGGAGGTCATAGGCAAGGAGCTATTCCCGCTGTGCGGAGAGTTTACTCAGGCTACAGTTAAGGCCGCTATCCTCGGCCAAAAAGAGGAGAGCCTTAGCGTAGAAGCTCAAATCCCGCCCCGCCCCCCTGCACTTTGCAGCGGCTGCCCTCACAGAGGCGTGTTCTATATACTTAAAAAGCTGGGCGTGTTTGTAAGCGGCGATATTGGCTGCTACACACTGGGCGCAGCAGCTCCCCTGTTTGCTATTGATACCAACCTGTGCATGGGCTCTTCAATCTCGGCTTTGCACGGTGTAAATAAGGCAAATCCCGAATTTCAGGATAAGGCTGTTGCGGTTATAGGTGATTCCACCTTCTTGCACACAGGCATAAACTCCCTGATAAACGTGGCCTACAACCGCTCTAATTCCGTATCTATTATACTCGATAACTCCATAACAGGCATGACAGGCCACCAGCAGAACCCCGCAACAGGCTATAACATCAAGGGCGAGCCGGCAAACGCAATCTGCCTTGAGGATTTGTGCCGCTCTGTGGGCATTAACAGCGTGGTTGTGGTTGACCCCTATAATCTGGAGGAGCTGGAGCGTGTATTAAAAGAGGAGCTGGCAAAGGATGAGCCCTCGGTAATCATAACACGCCGCCCCTGCGTTTTGCTTAAGTATGTTAAGCCTAATCCGCCCCTTTATGTTAACAAAGAAAAGTGCAAGAGCTGCAAGGCCTGTATGCGCATAGGCTGCCCCGCAATAAGCTTTAAGGGCGGCAAGGCCGAAATAGACAGAACCCTGTGTGTGGGCTGCGGTGTATGTGTAGCCATGTGCAAATTTGATTCTATTGGAGGTGAGGCCTAATGTCTGTTACATCTGTTTTGATAGTGGGAGTGGGCGGCCAGGGTACGCTGCTGGCCTCTAAGCTTTTAGGCAACGCCCTTGTAACTCAAGGGCTGGATGTTAAGGTCAGCGAGGTGCACGGCATGAGCCAGAGAGGCGGCTCGGTTATAACCTATGTCCGCTATGGCGATAAGGTGCACTCACCTATAGTTGACGAGGGAGAGGCTGATTTTATCCTCTCATTTGAGCAGCTGGAGGCTGCAAGGTATCTGCCCTACCTTAAAAAGGGCGGCGTTATAGTCACCAACACCCAGCAAATAGACCCAATGCCCGTTATAACAGGAGCAATGGAGTATCCCCAAGGCCTAGCCAAAGAGATAGAGGCAAAGGGGGCAACTCTGATTAGCATAGACGCCCTAAAGCTGGCCGAAGAGGCCGGCTCATCAAAGGCGGTTAATGTGGTTTTGTTAGGAGCTATGGCGAAGTATTTGGATATTCCAAAGGAAGTATGGCTGCAAACCATAAGGGAGAACGTGCCCGCCAGGTTTGTAGAGCTTAACTTAAAGGCGTTCACCTTAGCCGGATAGACATTGGCAAAATTGCTGCGGCAATTTTGCAGTGAAGAGTGAAAGGTGAAAAGTGAAGAGTTATGGCGGATTTGCTAACGCAAATTTTAATTAAAGTAGCTTAAATTTTTATCGCAGATCTCCCTCCCAGAGGGAGCCAAGGGGCTTAGATAATAGGTTGGGTGAGTTTGCGTCAACAAATCAAGGCTTATACTACAGTGGTACGCCAAATGACTTTGAAGCCATAAAAGCTGTGTCATTGCGAGCACGCAACCAAGCCAAAATGGTCGAGTACGTTTTGTAGGGGACGATGTCCACATCGTCCCGTTTTCCCGAAATTCGCAGGTATTCACGGGATGATGTGGACATCATCCCCTACAAACCCTTTAATCAAAATTTGCCGCAGTAAATTCACCATAATTTTCAACTTTCAACTTTCAATTTTCAATTAAAATAAACACAAGGAGGAATCAAGGCATGTCTGAAAATCAATATCCAAAGTATTTCCAGCCCGAAATTGAGTGCGCCTCACGTGAGGAGCTTACAAAGCTTCAGAGTGAGCGGCTTAGCGCAATGGTTAAAAGGTGCTATGAAAATGTGCCCTTTTACACTCAAAAGCTCGACGAGCTGGGAATAAAGCCCGAGGACATCACGTCCATTGACGACCTTTCCAAGCTGCCCTTTACCTACAAGCAGGATTTAAGGGATAACTATCCCTATGGCCTGTTTGCCGTCCCTAATGAGGAGCTGGTGCGTATACACGCCTCCTCAGGCACAACAGGCAAGCAAACCGTTGTGGGCTACACCCGCTATGATTTAGACGGCTGGGCAAGCGGAGCGGCACGTGCAATTGTTGCAGCAGGAGGCCATGTGGGCGATAAAATCCATGTCTCCTATGGCTATGGCCTGTTTACAGGCGGCCTTGGCCTGCACGACGGAGCAACTAAGCTGGGCGCAACGGCTATTCCCGTATCCTCGGGCAACACGGCAAGACAGATTCAAATTTTGCAGGATTTCGATTCAGACTTCCTCTGCTGCACCCCCTCATATGCCATGTTTATAGGCGAGACTGTGCGTGATATGGGCATAGACCCCAAAACCTTAACGGTAAGGGGCGGCATATTCGGCGCAGAGGCATGGAGCGAGGAGTACAGACAAAAGATACAGGAGCTGCTGGACATAAAGGCCTATGACATTTACGGCCTCTCTGAAATTGCAGGCCCGGGCGTCTCTTATGAATGCGAGGAGCAAACGGGTATGCATGTCTGTGAGGACTTGTACTATCCTGAGATAATAGACCCCGACACAGGCGAGTCTCTGCCGGACGGCACTTACGGCGAGCTGGTGTTTACCTGCATAGGCAAGGAGGCACTGCCTCTTATCCGCTACCGCACCCGTGATATTTGTATGCTCACCCGTGAAAAGTGCAGCTGCGGCCGCACTCTGGTTAAAATGGGCAAGCCCCACGGCCGTTCTGACGATATGCTTATAATCAGGGGCGTTAACGTGTTCCCATCACAGGTTGAGCACGTTATTCTAACCCTTGGCTTAGAGCCTAACTACCTCATAGAGGTTGACAGAATCAACAATCTGGACGTTATGACGGTTAAAATTGAGATGACCCCCGAGATGTTCTCAGATACCGTTAGAGATATTGAAGCCTTGGAAAAGAGGATTTCGGGCACTATGCAAAGCGTGCTGGGTGTTTCGGCTAAAATCCGCTTAGTAGAGCCTAAAACTCTTGCCCGCAGCGAGGGCAAGGCCGTAAGAGTTAAAGACCTGCGCAAAATATAATAGGAGGTAAATGATATGTTTATCAAACAGCTTTCAATCTTTGCCGAAAACCGCAAGGGCTGCGTTGCCGAATTAGCCGAGGTTCTGGCCAATGCAGGCATAGAAATCCGTGCGCTGTATGTGGCGGATACATCAGATTTTGGTATAGTCCGCATTATTGCAGATAAGCCCGAGGAGGCCGCCAAGGTTTTAAAGGAACAAGGGCACACGGTTTCACTCACAGACGTTATTGCAGCAAATTTAAGCGATGCCCCCGGGGGCTTTGCAAGGGTTGTGCGCACTCTTTCTGACCACGATATAGATGTTGAATATATGTATGCCTTTATAACAAGGGTTTCAGGCAACGCCTGTGTAATCCTGCGTATAAAGGAGGCTCAGCAGGCTCTGGACGTATTTGCAAAGAGCGGCATTGCGGTGCTTACCTCTTCTGCGGTTTATAACATGTAACAAGCAATAGATAAGAATTGGGTATCTCTAAAAACCGTAGGGGCAAACCTATGTGTCTGCCCCGATTGCCGTAAAGTGCCCGTCTTGGGGCAGACACATAGGTCTGCCCCTACAAATAGCCAGTAAATATAGGCACTCAATTTGGAGACGGGAATTCCCACGAGTTGTAGGAGCGATTGAGCTACAGTCGTGGGAATTCTCTCATTACAATCGGAGGGAAAGATATGCAAACTAAGCTTAATCAAAACAGAATTCACCTTTTGGATATTCTAAGGGGCTATGCCATTCTGGCTATGTTCTTTGTGCACGTATCCTTTGATTTAGCCTATCTTTTCCCCACACCCTTTACCGTGGATTTTGATAAGATACAGCCCTTCGCCTACTTTTCCGCCGTGCCCTTTATACTGCTTTCAGGGCTGTGCTCAAGGCTGACACGCAGCAATCTGCTGCGTGGGGCAAAGCTTCTTCTTATAGCATTTTGCTTTACTATGGTTACGGTATTTGTGCTGCCGGACGAGCCTATCTATTCGGGCATACTGCATATGCTTGCACTCTCTATGCTTGTAAGCGGAGTTCTGGACGCAGAGGCCGACGCACTGGAAAAGGCCAAAAATCCTCACATCAAAAAAGTATGGGAAACCCTAAAAAAAGCCCCTCACTGGCTGTGGGCGGCTATATGCTTGATGACATTTGCCTTTATGCTCAACATCCCACATGGATATTTGGGCTTTAATGGGCTTTTGCGCATCGATTTGCCGAAGCAGCTGTATCAAAAGGGCTTCCTTTATCTATACGGCTTTGCCTCCTCCAATTTTGCCAGTGCCGATTATTGGCCTGTGTTCCCTTGGATGTTCCTCTTCCTATTTGGCCGCTTTATAGGCGGCTACGCCAAGGACGGCCGCTTCCCCAAATGGACAAAGGCTAACTTCTGCCCGCCGCTGGCCCTGCTGGGTCGGCACTCCCTGCTAATTTACGTGCTGCATCAGCCAGTGATTTATGCGGTGCTGTGGGTGGTGTTTTTAATTCGTAATTAATGGTTAATCCTGCCTAAAATTCCCCTCTTCGGAGGGGAAGGCTTTCGCCCTGTAGGCGAAAGACGAGGGTGGTATCTGCGGGCAGGGAGGCTCGTTTCTTGTTGATTTTGGTGCGTGATGCTGGGTTATTAGTTTTTTGCTTTGTGCTCGCTTTTAATTAGGTGTTAGTTTAAAGTGTTTGCGGACGTATAAACCACCCCGCCCCTGCGGGGCACCCCTCCGTTGAGGGGAATTATATTCTTTTAATTAAAATTTGTGCAGCAAGTCCACCATTAATTACGAATTGAAAAAACTTCCCTGCGCTTGAATTTACAACTTGCATCTTGTATCCTTTGCGCTTTTATGGTATAATTAAATTGTAAGCTCTTAACGAAAGGAGCACCATAGATGAACCAAATAGCACCCTCAATTCTCTCTGCTGATTTTGCCGCATTGGGCAAGGCGGTGGAGGAGATAGAAAAAGCGGGCATACGCTTTTTGCACATAGATGTTATGGACGGCCATTTTGTCCCCAACATAACCATAGGGCCGGAGGTTGTCAAGGCACTGCGCAAGAACTCCTCCATGATTTTTGATGTGCATCTCATGATTTCACATCCCCTGCAATATGCAAAGGATTTTGCAAAGGCGGGTGCAGATTACATTGTGTTCCATGCGGAATGTGAGGACGATATAGCGCAAACTCTGGCCGAGATAAAGAGCCTTGGAGTTAAATGCGGGCTTTCAATCAAGCCAAACACCCCGCCCCAAGCGGTGTATCCTTACCTGAATCAGCTGGACTTAGTCCTTGTTATGACAGTAGAGCCGGGCTTTGGCGGCCAAAAGCTAATAGAGCCCTGCCTTGAAAAGCTAGCACCCATACGCCAAAAGGCCGAAAAACTGGGTGTAAAGCCTATAATAGAGATAGACGGCGGAGTTAACGCCGAAAACATAGCTCACACCGCCCAAATGGGCGCAGAGCTAATAGTGGCAGGAAGTGCCGTGTTTTCCTCAGCAAACCCGGGCGCAGAGGCGTGCCGCCTTTGCGCAATTGCAAATGAAAAATTGAAAATTGAAAATGAAGGTTAAAATGATGTGCATTTTCTTATTAAATATTTAAAAACCCGTAGTAGGGCTTGTCATCTAAAACTTGACAAACATTAAACGACATAATATGCTTATTTAAGGCGAAATTCACATATTGAAATGTCAAGTTTTAGTTGACAAGAGATAGTAGGGGCAGACCTATGTGTCTGCCCAGACCACCGTAAAAATCCCCGTCTTTGGGCAGACACATAGGTCTGCCCCTACGGAGCGAGTAAATAATAAATAGAGAAATGTAGTTAAAATTTGCGCAGCAAATTCACCATTAATTACGAATTACGCATTACGAATTAACCAGCTTCTCTCCTACAGCTTCAATTGCATTTGTGGGCAGAATCAGCTTTGCATGCTCCTTTAGGTGTGCCATTGCGGCTGAGCCCTGGGCGTGCCTTGCTCCAAACTCTGTTAACAGGTGGTCAAGCTCTCGGTTTGGTTCAAAGCGGCAGGCCAGCACTATATAATATATGCCCTTTTCACCTGAATACAGCATAGTATCCGCTTTGCGGCTAAGCCCAGCCCTGTACAGGGCCTCCATCGCTCTAAGCATATCCTCAGTTTCGGCAAAGCTATATATAAACGGCCCTTTTTCAAGGCAGGGCAAGTGTGAGCTCTCCTCTGAAACAGACATGTACATTATGCAGCCGCCGTCCTTAAGGGGCAGACTGCGCACCATAAGCTGCCTGCCTCTGCGCTCAAAGCCGCATTCGCTGGCCGCTGTCTCTGCCAGATTTTGTATCAGATGGCGTGTCTCGTTATTTTCGCTGCTCAGCTTGTCATAATCAAGGCCATACTGCTCCAAATCACCTTGAGTTAAAAGAATTTTAATTTTTGTTTTCCCAATAGCTTCTATTTTCAATACGGAACACCTCGACTTTATCGCAATAAATTTTAAATTGTTACTTTTATATTAAATCTAAATCAGCAAAATTTCAATAGGAGATTTCAGGAATGATTTTATTGCACAACAGGGGCGTACCTCTGGAAGGCAAAAAAAATATTGCTTTTGATAGGACACTGGAACGGCACAAACCCCGTGAATATGCGCTTGTTCCGCTGTTTACCTATGGCACCCATCAGCTTATTCCCAATATGGGGATAGGCGAAAATGTAACACGCTTTGCACCTCTGGCAGTTTCACCCAGCGGCAAGCATGCCATGATAGCCCCCGTTCCCGGGGTGCTTTTGGGCGTGGAGGAAAAGCAGCATCCATTCTTTGGCAGGGTTAACTGCGCCCGAATAAGCGTTAACTACCGCCTTCCCGCCGCCGAGCTCTACCCCTCTGACTGGCTGCGCATTAAGCCCCACGATATTATAAACATAGCCAAGGGTGCGGGAATTGTAGATGAATACGACGGAATCCCCCTTTACCGCAAGCTTAAGGCCTATGCTCAAAGCAGGGTGGATAGGCTTGCAGGCAACGCAATAGACGACGACCCATTTGTCTCCTCGGGAGTTAAAGTGCTCGCAGAGTTTGGCAGCGAGTGCGCCTCCGGCCTTGAGCTGTGTATGCGTGCTGTGGGCGCAGAGCAGGGCACAATTTATTATTACGACCTAGGCGGCCGAGAGATTAGAAGAATCAAGCCCCGTTACGGAGTTATACGCTGTGAGGCTGTTATAGGCAACTATCCCCTTTGGCCTGCGCTGGAGCGCAAGCTGGCGGGTAAATCCGGCTTTGGCAAAATAGGAGTGCAGGCTCTTTATGCCCTTTACGGGGCTGTTACCTACGGTCTGCCCCAAACAGAGAGCGTTATAACCGTGGCAGGAGACGGAATAGCAAATGCGGGTAATTACCTTGTAACCTCCGGCACTACTGTGGGGGATTTGCTCACCCATGTGGGCTTGATTACAGAGCCTGAATATATTATATTAAACAGTGCTATGAACGGCACACTCTGTCTGGATTACGACACAGCCTTAATACACGGTATGCGTGCCCTAATATGTCTTAAACGCAGGGCTGTTGTAGCTGAAAAATCCGGATGTATAGGCTGCGGCCGCTGCGTGAGCGAATGCCCCGCAGGAGTGCTGCCCTATTATGCTGTCAAATTGGCCGAAAAAGGCGATTTAACCGACGCAAAACGCTTTGGCACACATAAGTGTATAGGCTGCGGCGTGTGCAGTGCGGTGTGTCCTGCAGGCCGTGAAATGACAGAGAGCATAGCCCGCATTAATGCGAACATAAACCTTATTGAGCCGTAGTACGTTGCAAAATTTGCGAATTTTGCAGTGAAAAGTGAAAAGTGAAGAGTTGAGGCTAATTTGCTACGCAAATTTTAAGTAAATATTTAATCAAAAAACTATTATCTATTATCTAAGCTCTAGTGTTCGTAGGGGACGATGTCCCATATGCACTAACTTAAGTTTGACAAAACGAAGAATGTGTGATATAATTATCAAGGGTGAAAAAATGGAAAGTATATCACGACTAATGGCGGAATTACC